>JBBIHD010000326.1:0-3000 GCA_037447195.1 Nitrospirota bacterium
AAGAGCGACGAACTGTTCCTTCCGCACAAGGCCGCCGGGAAGGAGCGACGGGGCCCGTTCTTTGCCGCGGACAAGGGAGCGGACAGCAGCAATGCTGTTCCGCGCATCAATGATCATGCGGAAGAGCTGCAGAACAAGGAGATGAAGGCCAAGGGTCAATGCTGTTTCGAGATATCGGTTCGTCAGCTCATGTTCGAACTCCCGCAGGCCGCCGGTCTTGTGGACCCCGGCAATTCCCCGGAACCGGTCCGAAAGGGCTGCGAAGGCCTGTTCCAGGCCGGCAGCGGCAAAGGGAACAGTGGGCGCCTTCTTCAGCAGTCCTTTGAGAGGACCGGCGAGAAGGCTCGTTGCAAGGATATCGACGATCTGCCTGCGCTTATCGTCCTTCAAATAACGGAGGCAGATGAAGATGGTCTTGAGCTCCGTGTAGAGAAAGAACGGTTGATAGTGCCGCCGCATATGCGCGTTCATCTGGCCGTAGATCCATCGGTATTCCTTCAGCAGTGCCAGCCACACGCCTTCAGCTGAGCGTTCCGCCGCGCCGCCGACAGACCCCCTCTGTGCGGGATAGCGAGCGGTCAGCACACGGTCCAGCGCATCCGCGTCCCGTGTCAGCGACTCCCATCGGGCGAGCAGCTGCGACCTGCGCGCGCTTATGCGCGCCAGCAGGTAGTCGGAGGGATATCCGCTGTCATCAGGGTCCCACAGCAGGTTCGTTATTTCCGGTCTGTTCATGGACGTCCCTCATCATCTCCGGCATCAACTCAGGCCATGCGCGCTCGAGCCGTTTTTCGAAGCTATTGACCACCCGTACCGCCTCGTCCTGCGATGCCACATCCATGCCTCCGCTGATCGTTTCGTCCGGCACGATCTCGGCGTCGGGAAAGGACCTGCTCGCCAGGTCGACATCAGCAGGATTCACGCGCACGGTCTTCCAGGCAAGCGCAGGGAGCTCGGCGGTCAGTTCGGGGAAGAAGCCATGGTCATGGCCCTGCCGCAGCGTGGGGAGAGAGGCCCGTGCCTTCGCGTACAGCCCATGGGAAAGAGCTGCTTCAGCCTTCAACCGGATGTTCCGGGCCTTCATGGCAGCCTGGCGCACCACCGAGCGTTCGTATTCCTCAGCCTCGGCCGATGGCTGCCCTTTCGCCAGCGTATTGAGCTTTTCCTTCCGGCGCTCCGCATCGGCCTTGAACTTCCCGGCCTCTGCCTCCGCATCATTCCAGATCTGACGGACCTGCTCGTCAGCGGTCTTGCGGAGGGCGCTGATCAGTTCCTGTGCGCCCATGGAGCTACACCGCGAAAAGGATCATGGCTGCCACAACGAAGCCGAGGATCACCATGGTCTCTGGTATGGCGATCATGATGATGATGGTCCCGCTGAGTTCGGGCTTCTCGGCCAGGGCGCCTGCTCCTGCAGCGCCGATCTTTGACTGGGCCCAGGCCGTGGCCAGGGCGGGCAGCCCGATGGCCAGGGCGGCTGCGAAGGCTATGAGGATCTTTTCCATGGCTCTGATTTCCTCCTTGTTTTATCGTACAACATGATAGTATGCAACCACGGATGTACACGGATAAGCACGGATGGATCTAAAGTCCGAATTGCCTTATCCTGAAAAAAGCATTTAGCCGCGAATTCACCCCGTTAGAAATACGAATCTTCTAACGGGGTAAACGCGAATTGACGCGAATTTTCAGAAGCTTGAACCAAATGCACGAGTCGCCGAACTGGTGAATCATCAGAAAGATAAGATGCCCTTGTTTTTTCCGTCTTTACCGTGTTCATCCGTGTCCCAACTGCCGTTCTCAGGATTATTGATTTGGCCTTAACCGTGTTCATCCGTGGTTCCCATCGCATGTATCCGTTCATCTCTTCATCGGTTCGAACTTCCTGCCGCCATGTTCCAGAAACTTGCTGAAGAACTCCACATAGTGAAGCCGCAGCGCATGTATGGTCGGTGAAAAAACGCCGAGGATTATGTTCAGCAGATGGAGCAACCCGGCCACGGCAACGCCGGTAATGATGTCGCCGGTCAGGCCTGCCAGACGGTTCGCCACAAAGGCCAGCAGGACCGAGGTCAGCCCGATAGCCATGATGCGGACGTAAGAAATGATGTTGCCGATGCTTTTCAGCAGCTCCAGCGGAGCAAGCAGGCCGCCGGCAAAGAGCAGGGGAGGCGTGAGCACCAGGATGGCGATCACGATCGGCCGGGAAAGCACGTGCGGGAAGATGCCGAAGAAGGCGGCCACGAGCGCCATAACGCCGAGAATGATGATGATCACCAGGATTTTGTAGACTGCCTCACGCCTCGTTTTTTTCCGGAACGCCGAGACGGCGCCGAGCGCAAGTCCCATAAGGACGTGCACCACACCCACGGCGAGGGCGAAAACGATCATGGGCACGATGGCGGTGCGGCGCTCCACGCAGATCGGCTCGATCCCCCAGAGCCTGTGGGGCAGGTCGCCGAAGAACTCTCCGTACAGCACGCCGAAGAGTACGGCATAGGCCGAGGCGATGAGGAGTATCCTGGCTCCGTCTCGCACGAGGGTGTTCTTCACCCGCCGGACCAGGAGGAAGGCAAGAAGGGCCAGAAGAGCGCCGTATCCCGCGTCGCCGAGGATCATGCCGAAGAAGATGGGAAAGAAGATCGCGATGAACGGCGTGGGATCGAAGGAGCGGTATGCGGGCAGCGGCAGGAGGCGGGTGAAGAGCTCAAAGGGCCGGAAGTAGGCCGGGTTCTGAAGAATGATCGGTACGCGCTCGAACTCCTCCTCGCGGATCTCCTGTTGTTCCAGGCTCACGGCGCCGCCGAACCGGACGAGGAGCTCGGCCCGCAGCGGCTTCACATCGCGCGCCGGCATCCATCCGTAGATGAAAAAGCACATGACCGTCTCAAAGGCCGACGCCGTGGTGTCGAGCAGCGCAAGACGATCATCGATCCAGGACCGTACGCTCTCATAGATGGGGCGCCACCGCAGCGCAAACCGCACCAGGACCGCCTCGGT
>JBBIHD010000327.1:0-2184 GCA_037447195.1 Nitrospirota bacterium
CTAGCTCCATTAACATCGAAGCGCCAGATGGCTGCCCGGACTATGAAGGACTGGTGCTGCCGAAGGACTTCTTTCAGCCAGTGCACATTGCGGATAATAGCCATACCGGTATCATGAAATATATAAAATATGACGTTGCTATCTCACCAGGCTCCCAAGGAATTGCTCAAACGGTGAAATCGCCCCAATTTGTCGTTGAAGAAGTCTCGCTCATGCGGAATGAAATCTTCGCCAGGCATGGCTATAGATTTACCAAACAGAAGTACATAGATTATTTTTCTGCTCAGCCATGGTACAAGGAAAACGAATCATTTTCTGAGTCTGGACTGAATTACATCGAAAAGCGCAATGTAAAATACCTGAAATGCATTGAAGACATGATACACAAGCTTCCCAAGCGTTTTCACGATTATTTCGACCGTCTGGGCGAGGATATATATAGCAGAGGATACTCCCATAAAGGCAAGGCGCTTGTATATGCTTGCAACAGAGGTGGCTCCTTCGATGATGAGTATTCTTTCAGAGATGAGCATATAATCAGGGCCGAAAAAACTTGCCAATCGCTGGATACTCGCTATTTTGAGCTTGAAGAAAAGTACATAGCATTATTTGACGAATGCACTGAAAAAAATCTCTTCTAGTACTGCAACAAGGTAGTAAAGCATCATCAGTTCAGGGAACGTTCCCTACAACATGATACTTATGATTGTAGTGCACGGTTGCCAAGCGCGCCGAATCGCTAAAACGTCTTTCTTTTTTCAGCGTTTCGCAATACGAGCTACAATACACGCAACTTCGCGTACATTCGCGGTAAATAATCATGAAATACGTCATCCTCGGCACTGCCGGACATATCGACCACGGAAAATCGAGCCTGGTGAAGGCGCTGACGGGAACGGACCCGGACCGCCTGAAGGAAGAAAAGGAACGGGGCATCACCCTGGACCTCGGCTTTGCCTCTCTTGACCTGCCGGGCGGCAGCCGTCTCGGCATCGTGGACGTGCCGGGCCACGAAGGGCTTATCAAGAACATGCTTGCCGGAGTGGGCGGCATCGACGTGGTCATGCTCGTCATCGCTGCGGATGAAGGCATCATGCCCCAGACGCGGGAGCATCTTGCCATCTGCGACCTCCTGGCCGTCAAGAAAGGCATCATCGCGCTGACCAAGATGGATGCGGTCGAGAAGGACTGGCTCGACCTGGTCAAGGACGAGGTGCGCCAGTTCGTGAAAGGCACCTTTCTCGAAAAAGCGCCCCTCGTAGCCGTCTCGTCGCTTACGGGAGAGAACCTTCCGCAGCTCGTGGCGGAGCTCGACGCCCTTTCTCGGGACGTTGAGCCTAAGTCAGCGGAAGGCGTCCTGCGGCTGCCCATTGACCGCGTATTCACCATGAAAGGCTTCGGCACGGTCATCACGGGTACGATCCTTTCCGGCGCCGTCAGCCTCGAGCAGGAAGTGGAGATCCTGCCTGCCGGGGTGAAAACAAAAGTGCGCGGCGTCCAGTCCCACGGCAAGCCGGTGACGCGGGCCGTGGCAGGACAGCGCACGGCCGTGAACCTGCAGGGTGTTGAAAAGAACGACCTGTCGCGCGGCGACACCATCGTGAGCAAGGGCTTCTTCAAATCCACGCGGAACGTGGACGTGCGGCTGTCAATGCTGAAGCAGGCGACCCGGGTCCTCAAGACGGGATCGCGCATCCGCTTTTATAATTCCACCCAGGAGGCCGTCGGCAGGGCAACACTGATCGGCAGCGATGAGCTCCAGCCCGGAGACGAGGGCTTTGTCCAGTTCCGGCTGGAAGACCCCGTGATCATCCAGCACGGCGACCGCTTCATCATCCGGTTCTACTCCCCGCTGGAAACGCTCGGCGGCGGCGTGGTGCTCGATCCCCAGCCCCGCAGGCACCGGAAGAGCGCCGCGGCTGCGTCGCTTAAGAACCTCGAGACGCTCCTGACGGGCGGACTCGAGGAAAAACTGCCGGTCCTGATAGCAGGAAAGGGTTTTGCCGGCATGGAAGAATCGGAGATCATCGGCTCCACGGCCGCTGACAAGCAGTCCGTCCTGGACGCGCTCTCGACAGCAGTGCAGAAGAAATCGGTCCTGCGCGCCGACTCCCTCTATGTGCACGGAGGCTATCTTGCCGACCTGGAAGCGCGCATTCTGGCCTTGATCGAGGCTTTTCATAA
>JBBIHD010000327.1:2194-2995 GCA_037447195.1 Nitrospirota bacterium
GTCAACCCCCTCAAACCCGGCATTGACAAGGAAGAACTGAAGGGCATGCTCAGGATCAGGCTGCATCCCCGGGTCCTGGCGATGAGCGTTGACGGGCTGATCAAACGCAAGCTGCTCAACGCCGAAGGTTCGAAGCTGCGGCTCCCGGCCTTCAAACCAGGCAGCGGCCAGGCGCCCGGCGAGATCAAGAACAGCATCGTGGACGCCATCCAGAAGGGCGGGGCGCAGCCGCCGCTCCGCGAGGAGCTGCCGGCGCTGCTCAAGATAACCGACAAGGACGCCCGCGACCTGCTGAAGCTGCTTGCCGATGAAGGCAGGACCGTCCGCATCAATGACTCGCTCCACCTGCACCGGGACGTGGTCGAGAAGATGCGCACCGATCTTGTCAGACATCTGAAGGACAAGAAAGAGATCACCGTTGCGGAATTCCGGGACCTCGCGAAAACGTCGCGCAAGTTTGCCGTACCGATCCTGGAATATTTCGACACGCAGAAGGTGACGCAGCGCATCGGGGACAAGCGGGTAATGCGCTGACGCGTTTTCCGCGTAACTGCTCAGGCACTCAGGTCAGCCTTGAGCGATAGGCGCTGTGAGCGTGCAGCGTAAGCGCCCGCGGACCCAAAGCGCTGAGGGTCTACCCCGTTAGAGAACACATTCTCTAACGATGACAGGTGCGACGTTGTACCATAACCGCCGATAAGCGCATCGATTTTCTCTAACGGGGTAAAAGCACTCTTCTGTTTAAATTTCGGCGTTTTATGGCACGCTAAGCGACAGAGCGAGCGGCTGACCTGAGTAATA
>JBBIHD010000328.1:0-2981 GCA_037447195.1 Nitrospirota bacterium
TCGACTTGCCGCTGCCCGACGGACCGGCGAGCGCCACCACCTGTCCCGGCTCGAACTCCACCAGTACGTCAATGTCGCTCTCGCTGCTGAACCGCTCGCTCAGCACTGACCCGAAGAGGGCAAGCCGCCTGATATGATGCTTTCTGCAGAAGGAGGAAATTTTGTCCTGAGGAATATCGATTTTTGCCCTGATGCCCATCGGTTACGGCTCCTCTCATGACAAGATTACAATAAACGATTCTTCCTGGCAAGGATAAATGTCGTCTCTTTCTGTTGACCGCCCCGCAAGAAAAGGATTATTATCACCCCATGCATGCATGGCATGGGAAAGCGCTTTATATCGACCTCACGTTGCGTAGCATCCGCGTCGAGGAACTTGCCGAGGATGTCCTGACCGCGCACCTCGGCGGCAGGGGGCTGGGCGTGCACCTCATAAGGGACTTCATCACCCTCGATCCCTACGATCCCGCCATGCCGCTCATCTTTGCCGTGGGGCCCCTCTGCGGAACTCCCGCGGCAGCCTCGTCCCGCATGTCCATCATCTCCCTCTCGCCCCTTACGGGCACCATCGGCGAATCATCGGTAGGAGGGTCCTTCCCCCAGGCGCTCAAGTCAGCAGGCTATGACTGCGTCGTGGTGACCGGAGCGGCAGGCAAGCCCGTGTATCTCGAGATCATAGACGGGAAAGGAACCATCAGGGACGCAGGAGAGCTCTGGGGCAAAGGCTGCATCGCAACGAACGCGGCGCTGGAACGGTCCGGTTCCACGGCCTGCATCGGTCCTGCGGGCGAATCGCGCGTGCGCTTCGCGAACATCATGGTGGGCGGCAAGAACTCGGCAGGCAGGGGCGGGCTGGGCGCGGTCATGGGCGCAAAGAACCTGAAGGCCCTGGTGGTGAAGGGCTCGAAGAAACCGACCGTGGCCGATCCTGCAGCCTTCCGGAAGGCCCAGGAGGACGTGATGCGGCTGCTGCGCGCATCGCCCGTGGTGCTCGGTGAGATGGGCCTCGGCGCCTACGGCACGGCCACACTCGTTGACATAGTGGACCAGCGGCGCATGGCGCCGACGGAGAACTTCCGCAAGACCTTCTTTCCCGAAGCGCGCGCCTACTCGGGCCCGGCGCTCACGAAGGAATACGGCGCAAAGAAGCACGGCTGCATCGGCTGCCCCATCCAGTGCAAGAAGATCACCTCCTGCGGCCGCCCCATGCCGGAGTACGAGACCCTGTCCCACTTCGGCGCCCTGAATGCGAATGCCGACGCCGAATCCATCGTGAAGGCGAACCTGCTCTGCAACGACCTGGGCATGGACACGATCACCGCGGCCGCGACCCTCGCGGCCTATGGCGAGGCGCGGGGAAGGTTCCTCCCGCCCGATGAGATCATCGAGATGGTGCAAAAGACGGCCCGCCGCGAAGGCGACGGCGACGCCCTGGCCGAAGGCTCGATGCGCTACTGCCAATCCATCAACAGGCCCGAACTGTCCATGAGCGTGAAGGGGCTGGAGCTTCCCGCCTACGACCCCCGGGGCTCCTACGGCATGGCCCTGGCCTACTGCACTTCCACGCGGGGCGGATGCCATCTCCGGGCCTATCCCATCAGCCAGGAGATCCTGCGCAAGCCCGTGGCCGTGGACCGGTTCAGCTTTGACGGCAAGGCGCGGATGATCAAGATTGCCGAGGACGCGAACGCCGTGGTGGACTCCCTCGCGGTCTGCGCCTTCGCGCTGCTCGGCGCTTCGCTGGAGGAGTACGCCCAGGTGCTTGCCGCGGCCGCGGGCATGCCTTTTACGGGCCAGGGGCTTATGAAACTGGGAGAGCGGGTGGTCCTTGCGGAGCGGGAATACAACGGGCTGAACGGGTTTACGGAAAAAGACGATTATCTTCCCGAGCGGTTCTATGCTGAAGCGGGGTCATCAGGCCAGGGCATCGAGGTGCCGCCCATCGACAGGAAACGATTCACCGAGGAACTGCAGCGGTATTACCGGATCCGCGCCTCCTCTCTTCATGGCATTTGATGAAACATAACTCATCGCTCCGGTGCTTGCCTCGTCAATATTTTCCGACTCCTCTTTCCTGTTCAGCCGCCCGAAGGCCTCGTATTCCTGTGCTATAATTCCTTAACGATTGCTTTCATCCCACTGAATGCGGCATTGCCGGGCCTGCAGGGCTGCCGCGAAAGGGCAGAGTGATATGAGCTTACGCCGTTCCGGCGCATTGCCTGCAGTGCTGGCGAAGGTACTGGGAATGTTCGTGCCGCTTACGCTGATCTCGGCATGCGGTGCAGTCCCTTTTGCCGATATCCTATCGGTCCATGAGGCACAGGAGCACGTCTATGTGGTGGCCCGTTCAGAGGACCGGAAGAGCGGCTATGTGAAGGTCCTGGATGCGCACAGGCTTGGGGTCAAGGACAAGGTCCTTCTGCACAAGGACAGTGCCCAGGAGATCATTTCGGTCCTGCGGGAAAAGGACGGCGTGATCGTGGCCCTGCGCGAGGGCCAGGGCAAAGCTGCTGTGTACCTCCTGCAGGCCGGCCTCCCTCTGCAGCGGTTGGGGCAGATCCGGAGCCAGAAATTCCTGCTTACCGGTTCGGACCAGGAGTTCATCTATTCCCTCTCCACGCCCGAGGTCAAGGGCAAGGCAGCGCAGGTCAGCGGCATGCGCTATGACCGGGCTTTTAAGTCCCAGAACGCCTTCCATTTCAGCGAGAATCCCGGTCTGCTCATAATGCACATCACCGAAGACAACAATGCCTACTGGTACACCTGCCTGGAGAGGAAGGCCGCTGATCCCGCTCCCCTGGCCGGCGAGTTGAACGGCCGTCTTGTCGTGGTCAGGAAGGCGAAGGACACAAAAGAGTACAACCAGTTCGTGTATGAGGCCGGGCGCCTCAGGAACGTCTCAACTGCTGCCGATAACGGGACTCTCTGGATTTTTGCCACAGGAGATGAAAAGGACGGAAGGGGCAATTACTCGGACCACA
>JBBIHD010000329.1:0-2967 GCA_037447195.1 Nitrospirota bacterium
AGCAGGGCGACCGGGAGATCCCCGTTACCATCGGCGGGAAGATGATCATCACGGTCCTCGACGTTTCTGAGCGGCAGCGAAAACATCTGCTGGCAGGAGGCACGTTGAATTATGTGAAGGAGGAGCTGAAGAAGACGGCGTGAGCGTGCAGATATGGATTGAGGAGAGAGGGAGCCGGGGTGACAGGGTTATAGGGAAAGAAGGGCAGACCATGGCAGAGCTCGAGAAAATAAAGAACAGGGGCCTGCGCGGGGTGACCGTGGCGGACACGCGCATATCGGACGTGGACGGCGCGAAGGGCATCCTCATCTACCGCGGGTACCGGATCGAAGAGCTGGCAAAGCATTCGACCTTCGAGGAGACGGCCTATCTCCTGCTGCATGACTCCCTGCCCACGGACGATGAACTGCGTGAGTTCAGCCAGCGGCTCGTCAAGGCGCGGCTGCTGCCGGGCGTCATCATCAAGGCGCTGAACGCTTGGCCGCAGGGTGCCCATCCCATGGATGTGCTCCAGGGATCCGTCCCGCTGCTCGCAGCCGCGGACCCCGAGCTCGGCGATGAATCGCGGGAGGCGAATGTCCGGAAGGCCGAACGCCTGATCGCCGGCGTGGCCGCGATCGTTGCTGCCTGGCATCGCATCCGGCACGACCGTGAGCCCCTGCCGCCTGATACGGACCTGTCCCATGCGGGGAATTTTTTGTGGCAGCTCACGGGACAGAAACCCGACAGGGAGACGGCCCGTTATCTGGACATCGCCCTGATCCTGCACGCCGACCACTCGTTCAATGCATCGACCTTCGCCTGCCGCGAGGTGGTCTCGACGCAGGCCCACATGTACGCCGCCGTGGCCGCGGGCGTGGGCGCCCTCTCCGGCGGCCTGCATGGCGGCGCCAACGCCCGGGTCATGAAGATGCTGCAGGAGCTGGAAGGGGAGCGGGACGTGCCCGGCTGGGTGCGGCGGCAGCTCGACAGCGGCAGGAAGATCATGGGCATGGGCCATGCCGTGTACAAGACCACGGACCCCCGCGCCCGGTTCCTGAAAGAAATGGGGGAGCGGCTCGGGAAGAAGCTCGGCCAGGAGCAGTGGCACCGGTTGTCCGTCCAGATCGAGGAGACCGCCGTTGCCGAGTTCGAGCGGCGGGGCAAGACCACGATCAAGCCGAACGTGGATTTCTACAGCGCCCCGGTCTATCACCTCATGGGAATTCCCGGCGATCTCATGACGCCGATCTTCGCCGTCTCCCGCATATCAGGATGGACGTCCCATATCATCGAGGAAAAGTTCGGCGACGCCCAGGAGAAGCCGGCGCTCTACCGGCCATCCTCCGACTATACGGGGAACTACTGCGGCAAGACGGGCTGTGTGTATAAACCAGCGGAGCAGAGGAAGTAACAGGTTAGCCGGGTCCGCGCCAGATATCATGCGATCGTGACAGCGGGAGCTGTGCAGCTTGCCGGGGAGGAAGAAAATGGCCATAAAAAAAGCGGGCAGGAAAAAAACAACGGCCGCAGGACACATAAAGAAGAGTACGGCTCCGGCCTCCCGGCGGAAAGGGGTGACGAACATGAACGTGCGTTCACTCAAGAACTATACAGACGAGCGGATGAAGATCCGCTCTGTCAATCCCTATACGGAACAGGTGGTGGAGGAGTTCTCCCTGCTGACGGAGCGGGAGATCAACGTCGCTGTCGAGAAGGCGCGGCGCGCCTTTGCCTCGTGGAGAAACGTTCCGGTATCGGAGCGGGCCGCGGCGGTGAAGCGGCTTGCTGGTCATCTGCGCGCGGAGAAGCGGCGCTACGCCGAGCTCATGACGCGCGAAATGGGCAAGCCCATCAAGGACGCGCTGGCGGAAGTTGAGAAATGCGCATGGCTGAGCGACTATTATGCCGGGAACGCAGGGCGTTTTCTGCAGCCCGAGCAGATCACGACGGAGGCAAAGAAGAGCTACGTGCTGTTTCAGCCCCTTGGCGTCGTGCTCGCGATCATGCCCTGGAACTTTCCCTTCTGGCAGGCCTTCCGGTTCGGCGTTCCCGCAGTGGCCGCCGGAAACGCAGTCCTGCTGAAGCATGCGTCGAACGTGCCGGCAACGGCGCTGGCCCTGGAAGCGGCATTCCGGGCGGCGGGCCTGCCTGACGGGGTCTTTACCACGCTCCTGATCGACGCGAAGCAGGCGCTGCGGCTGATCGACGAGGACAGGGTGGATGCTGTTTCGCTCACGGGCAGCAACCGGGCCGGCGAGGAGGTGGGGTCCCATGCAGGGCGAAAGATCAAGAAGCTCGTGCTGGAACTCGGCGGATCAGACCCCTTCGTGGTGCTTGATGATGCCGATGCAGAGCAGGCGGGGCGGACAGCAGCCAAGGCGCGCATGATCAACGCGGGCCAGAGCTGCATCGCGGCAAAGCGCTTCATCGTGATGGAAGGGGTGGCAGAGGAATTCACGAAGCATTTTCTCGCGCAGCTCCGGGAGCTCAAGATCGGAGATCCCATGGACGAGACGACGGACATCGGGCCGCTGGCGCGGAAGGACATCCTTGACGGCCTGCAGAAGCAGCTGAGCGATGCCCGGGCAAAGGGCGCCGAGATCGTACAGGCCGGCCAGGCGCCCGGCAAGGGGTTCTTTTTCGCGCCCTGCGCCGTGCTGCGGCCTGCGCCGAACATGAAGGTGCTGACCGAGGAGGTTTTCGGCCCTGTTGCCCCGATCATTGTCGTTAAGACCGAGGACGAAGCTGTTGACGCGGCGAACGACACGGAATACGGGCTCGGCGCCGCGGTCTGGAGCAGGAACATCGAGCGGGCCGAAGCGGTCGCTGCGCGGATCGAGGCCGGCGCCATTGCGATCAACGACATGGTCAGGTCGGACCCCCGCCTGCCCTTCGGCGGCGTAAAGAAGTCCGGCGTGGGCCGCGAACTGTCGCATTATGGCCTGAAGGAATTCGTCAACATCAAGACCGTGGTGGTGAAGGAGT
>JBBIHD010000330.1:0-2941 GCA_037447195.1 Nitrospirota bacterium
CTCCCAGATGTTCTTCTTTGACGGCTTCTTCCATGGCGATCCGCACCCGGGCAACATTTTCGTGCGGCCCGGGCCCGAGATCGTGCTGGTGGATTTCGGCATGGTCGACCGGATCACGGCGCCGCTCCGGCAGGGCCTGCGGCGGGCCTTTTCTGCCGTGGTGGACCGCGACAGCCTCGGGCTGGTGCGCGCCCTCGTGGACATGGGCTTCATACCGCTCACCAGGGACATCCGGCCGGCGGTCCAGCTCGTCGAGCGCCTGCTCCAGAAATACCGCGACCTTTCGCCGCGCGAGATCAAGGCCATGGACATCGAGGAGATCGGCAACGACATCATGGCATCCCTCCGGATCGGGCCCGCGATCCAGATCCCCAATGAGTTCATCCTCTTCGGCCGCTCCGTGGGCATGTTGAACGGCCTGAGCTCGAGGCTCGATCCTGAGACGAACATCATCGAGCTTGCCGCCCCCTTTGCCCGCCGGTTCATACGGGGAGAGGCCGAGGGCCTTGCAGGCATTGCCGTCCAGGCGCGGTCAGCAGGCAGGTCGATCATCCGGCTGCCGAAGCTGCTGAGCGAGTTCCTGGTCACGACGGGCCGCGGCGAGACGAGGGTGGAGATCACGTCCAAGGACGTGGCGGACGAGCTCAGGAAGATAGCCCGCGTAGGCAAGGGGCTCATCCTGGCCCTGCTTGGCGCGGGCTGCGGTCTGGCGGCGGTGCTGCTGCGCATTAACGGTTTTCCCGAAGAAAGCTTCTGGGCAGGCGCCCTCTCGGGCGCCCTTCTGCTGTGGCTGGCGCTGGTGCTGCGGAAGTAGAGGCATCGGCTCCAGCAGAACAGCAGTGCCTGTGTTATAATCTTCCTGAAAAAACATTTGGACGCGGATAAAATCTGATAAAGTCGTAAAAAGTCCGGTCTCACACAAAGCCACCCCCGCTCCGTATCTATAACAATTGGATGCGGGACGGAGGAAGTCACAAAGGGTAAAAACCCTTTCTTTTCAATTGGCTGTTCTTCGTGTCCTCTGTGCCTTTGTGTGATAAATTGACTTCTTACGAGATCATCAATGATTAATCGTCTTTCACAAAAGCCCCGTTTTATCCGGGAAGATCAGCGTCCAGCTGCCGTTCTTAGGGTCATTGAATTCGGCACATAAAACGGACGGTGCGGCCGCGAGCTGCGTGCTTCTGTGCGGCCTGTCCGTGTTTCGATGAGACGCCACGGCCCGCCAGGCGGGCCGACCGGGATGGTAGTACGACAAGGAGGCCCCTCCAGATGAACCGAATCATCATGATGCTCAGCATCCTGTTCGCAGCCGCAGGAGCCGCGCAGGCCCAGCAGGGAGTCACGAGCAAGGAGGTCCTCGTGGGCATGTCCACGGTGCTGACCGGCCCTGCCGCCGTTCTCGGCGCCAATTTTTTGAGCGGCGCAGAGGCCGCGGTCAAGGCAGTGAACGATGGCGGCGGGGTGCATGGCAGAAAGCTGAGGCTCGTGGCCTATGACGACGGATACGAGCCAAAGAACACCGTTGCCAACGTGGAAAAGCTGCTGAAGCGCGACAAGGTCTTCTGCCTTCTGGGCAACGTCGGCACGCCGACCACCGTTGCCATCAAGGACACGCTGGAGAAGGAAAAAGTCCCCCTGTTCTTTCCCTTCACGGGCGCAGAGGCGCTGCGCAGTCCAGTATCGCGATACCTCTTTCACTACCGGGCAAGCTACGATCAGGAGACCGAGGCCTTTGTTCAGGGCATCGTTGACGAACTGGGCATCAAGCGCGTCGCCGTGTTCTACCAGGATGACACCTACGGTCAGGCCGTCCTGGCGGGCACGCAGGCGGCCCTGAAGACCAGAAGGCTCAGGCCTGTCGCCCTGGGGACGTATACGCGCAACCTTGAGGACATTCAGGATGCGCTTGGCGCCATCATGAAGGAGCGGCCCGAAGCGGTAGTGATGGCCGGCACGTACAGCGCAGCCGCGAAGTTCATCATCTCCTGGAAGCGGCAGTCCATCATCGATGGCACGAGCGAGCGGGACCCGGTCTTTATGAATGTGTCCTTTGTGGGCCCCGAAAGCCTGTCGGACCTGCTGGGTAAATACGGAGAGAATGTCGTGGTCACCCAGGTGGTCCCCTCCTATTATACGTATTTCGGCGGCGTGAATTATCCGGCCGTGAGCGAGTATCTGCAGGCGCTCAGCAGGCATTCAGCTTCCGCCAAGCCGACCTTCGGCAGCCTGGAGGGCTACCTCGCAACGAAAGTGCTGGTCGAGATCCTGAAGGGCGCCGGCAAGGAACTGACGAGAGAGTCGGCGATCGAAGCGGCCGAGCGCATCAAGAACCTTGATATCGGCGCCGGGAACAGCATCGGCTTTTCGCCTGAGAACCATCAGGGCTCCCAGACCGTTTATCCTACGGTCCTGAAGAACGGCCGTTATTACCTCATAAAAGACTGGAAGGTGGTAAAAGAATAAATATACTACTTTTGGCCCCCCAAACCGGCCCGGCTGTGCTATAATAGCAGCCATGTTTCATTGCTCTCCGGAGCCGGCCCTGTGATTAATCCTTGACGGGCCGGTTCGCCGGGAGTAACATTACGACATTTATGGCTGCCAGCCTGGCGCGGTGGCTGCAAAGAAAAGTGACCGGATACAAGGCTTAACGCTCGGGCGAGCAGCTTTTTTATTTAACATATCAAGGAGTTATCATCAGATGTTCGTTCTTTCCCTGGTAGTCGGCATTCTGCTTATTCCCTCCGCAGCCATGGCCTGGGGCCCGCTCACCCACATGTATCTCGGCAATGAGCTTTTTGCCTATGCGCCGCTGATCCCTGCGGGCATCCTGGGCATCCTGAAACAATACCGCCAGGATTTTCTGTACGGCAATCTCATGGCAGACACCATACTCGGGAAAAAATGCCTTCCCGATTAAAAGAGCTCCCACTGCTGG
>JBBIHD010000331.1:0-2923 GCA_037447195.1 Nitrospirota bacterium
TCGATTTTATCAGACGTTCCTGATTTTATCCGCGTCCAAATGCTCTTTATAGGTTCAATACTACGCTCTGTCTTATCCGCCTTTGTCCGCGAATATCAGCGTCCAACTGCCGTTGTTAGAATGATAGCATATTCCCGCCCTCCGACTGCAGGCCCCCTCAGCCGGAGGGCGATGACGGACTTTCAGGGGCCGACGGCTTCCCCTGTCCATGGCCGACGATCTCATCGAGGCTCTTGCCTTCCAGCCGCGCCAGTTCAACGGGATGCTCGTGGACCATACGCTCCCGCGATATTTTTCCCGTGAAGATCGCCGTGTCGAGGGGAAAGACCTCGGGGCTGAACACCGCATTATAGATGTGCCACGTGATGATCACCAGGAAGGCCAGGAGCCCCTCGTTGGAATGCAGCGCCTTGGCAGCGGGAATGAACTCGCCGGGCAGGATCTGCACGGCCGTCGTGGGATACCAGAGGATCAGCCCCGTCAGGGCCATGATGGCGCCGCCGGCAATGACGCCCCAGTACTCGAATTTCTGCTTGTAATCGTAGCGGTCGCACCGGGCCGGATGGTTCGTGATCCCGAAATAGTATTTCATGTTGTCAATGGCGTCGTGAAAGTCCTTCAGGGTGATGACCATTGATGGGGGCCACTTTTTCAGGATCACCCCCGCCGCCGCGGATACGATATGGACCGCCATCAAAAGCGTGAAGGTCAGACCGCTGATCCGGTGGATCAGCCGCACCATGTCGATCCCGCCGAGCGCCAGGATCAGCCATTGTGACGGACCGTACTCATGAAATCGCTGCGACAGCCCCGTCAGGACCAGCAGGGCAAAGATGATCGCGTTCACGTGGTGCTCGGCAATGCGGCCGACGCCGAACCGCCGGATATATTCCTGGGATCCCGTGTTCATCGCATGACCCTCCTTGGACGCGGCATCACTACTTGTTCACTGCATAGCGCCAGACATGCAGAAGGATCTGGAGCAGCAGCCCGATAAGCATGAAAGGGATGAATATCCGGTACGCAAGGTTGACAAGAAACACCAGCGGCGCATGGGTAAGGCTCGGCTTGTAATGCGACAGCCAGGCGTCGGGAAAATTCTTTGTCGCTCCCGGGTGGCACTGCTCGCACTGCTTCACCAGGCGGTCCTTGACGAGATTCGTATAGGGCCCCGACGTCGTGGTGATGTTGTGGACGCCATGGCAGTCCACGCAGGTCGCGATGGCCTGCTTCGCCGCTTCTCCTCCCCGCTCCTTTTCCATGCGGTAGAACTTCAGCGTGACCCCGTGAAAATCCTGGAGATAGGAGTTGACGACCCCCGGATAGAGCCCGTACTTCTGCATCAGGGCCTCGTTCGCATGGCAGCGGCCGCAGATGGAGGGCACTTTTTCCCGGTAATCGGCCGTGCGGGCGTCCTCGATGGTGTGCGCAGTGTGGCAGTCCACGCAGATCGGCACGTCGTCGTTGTGTTCGTTCACCAGGGCGTTGCCGTGCACGCTCTTGACGTAGGTGTCGTAGACCCCGCCGTGGCAATGCTGGCACCGGCGCGCGCTCGTAAGGCGGTCCTGCCGCGCCTGGGCCACGTTGTGTGCGCCGTGGCAGTCCGTGCAGACCGGCGCCTTCAGGTTGCCCTGGTTCAGCATGGTGTAATGGATGCTCTCAAGGGTCTTGGTGTACTTGTCGAAGTGGCAGCGCCGGCATGACTCGGCATGGGCGATCGAGAAATCCCTCGCGCTTCTGAAGGTGCGCTTCGGGTGCTCATCGGCGGAAAATCCGAAATGGCATTCGGAGCAGCTGTGCCGGCTGTGCACCGACGCGTCCATCTGCGCATGGTCCACTCTGAGCGATACCACATCGCCGTTCCGCATCCTCATCTTCAGGTCCCGGGAGTGGCATCCCTGGCAGTACTGCCGCTCGCTGGCCGTGCGCTTGCCGCCCGTCACGGAGGTCGTTGCGTGGGGATCATGGCAGCCCGTGCAGACCGGCGCGCCCCCCTCCTGCTTCAGCAGCGCGGCATGGACCGGCGATTTCCCGAGCTGGTCCTCGCCGTGGCACTGCCGGCATACGACGGCGGCCTTTGCCGCATACTGCTCGGGACTGCGGAAGGAACGGTGGGGATGGTCATCCCTGGTAAATTCGGGGTGGCACCCCGAGCAGCCCAGCGCCGCATGCGCCGAGGTCCGGAACGCCGCGGCATCGACATGGGCTTCCATTGACTTCTTGTTCTCGAAAACGAAGGTGATCCCGTGCTCGCCGTGGCATGCCAGGCACGCAGCCGCATCGTCGCTCAGGGCCTGCTGTGCGGCGAAGGCGCGAACAGGGCCGAGCACCCAGAACCAGAGCATTGCAACCAGCAGCAAGCACAAAGCCTTCCCCTCCCTCATGGCACCCTCCTTGTCTGGAATGCACTTCCTTCCCTTTCTGTCCTGCTGGTTCCACTTTATCAAAGCGGGGCCCACATGAATAGGGGAAATAATTCCCATGGCGCACAGGGAATTGTTACTAATACCTTAGTACTTCAAGCACTGCGGCACCGGTCCCGCTGACCGGGAGGGGACCATGCTTTCGGCGATCTTCTCGAGCTGGGCCGGAGCGGACTTGCCGACGATCAGAATGCGATAGCCGTCCTCGTCCCAGGAGATGCGGCTGCAGGCCTGACCATCGTCGCAGAGACCTGTTTCGAGGAATGCCGGCCTCCCCTTCAGGGAATAGCGGACCGACTCCCTGACCTCGGCAAGGGAGATCTTGACGCGGGGCGGAGTACGCGACAGGTCCGTCTGGGCGACGACAAGGCAGATGTCATCGCCGTCCTTTCTCATGAACTCCATGACCACTGCGGTATACGGCCGCGTCTGCGCGATGATCAGCGCCGGCGGCCAGCGGAAGCACTGGGGATAGTGGGCCGGGGCGTAGACATGGCGGA
>JBBIHD010000332.1:0-2902 GCA_037447195.1 Nitrospirota bacterium
CGAGATACTTCAGGCCGTTCTTGTAATGATATTCCGGCGTGTCCATGACCGACACTGGCGGTGCCGGTTTTGCGCATCCCACTGCGACCACCATGACGGCGGCCAGCAGGTAGATAAAACTCTTGATCCTCGTAATCATGGTATACCTCCTAGCGCGGACAGGATCGACAATCCTTCCGGCGGTTCATTTACTGACACCAGCGCTGCCCGGTCATCTTCTGCAGCGGAACGGACAAGCCGGCCTGTGCCTTCGCACTTAGTCGACAAGAACAATGACCCGGCACTTCTCGAGGAAGCTCAGGTTCTGCGATGCGCCGTGCAGCATTGCTGCATCGGCGTTCGCGATCACCAGGTCTACCCTTCCTTCACCTGATACGCGCAGGGCCTTCACGAGCAGGGGCCGGTCGGCCACGCGGGGATTGGTCTGCGCCGCGATCGGGTCCTTGAGATATCCCACCATGCCTTCGCGCACAGCGTAATCCCTGCCAACCCATGCGGAGCCGTAGACCTCCCTGCCTTCCTCGTTCACGATCTTGGGCGCCATGGCAGGCCTCAGCCCGAGGCCGCGGGCGTCGACGATCAGACCGGTATAGGCCTGGCCCGGGGCGGCAGGAACGAGAGTGCCTGTCAAGCCCGTGGGCGGCGTTTTCGGCAGCAATGTGTCTGCCAGTGCGCCGGTCAGTTTCATGCCTACGGTCACCTCAACAGAGCCGTCGGACATATATTTCTTGTCCATTACCATTGCGCCCTGCACGATGCCGTTGACCGATGTCTGGATAACGTCACTTGTGACCATGAAGTTCTCGACCAGCGTCGTTGAGTCTACACGTACACCTTTGACTGCTTCCAAAAGATTCCGGAGCGCCACGACCTGAGCTGCCCGTTCAGCCATGGCCCGGGCCTGTGCGGCGTTCGCGGGCTGCGCCGGCGGCGCCCCGATGCCGACGGCCGTGATCACTCCGGTACTCCAGTCAACCTTCCCGGTGGTGCCCACCGGTTCGATCACGTCGCGGATCGTGCCCTGGAGCTGGGCCTGCGCGCTGAAGGAGAAGAGCAGGACCACAGTGACCATGAATGCCATAATGACGATCGTTCTTGCTTTCATTGGAATCCCTCCCTTTCGATTCTACCTGTGCCGTCCATCAGGATCGTCACCGCAGGAGCTGCATGGTGACTGATTGTATGATTTCACAGAAGCCCTGTTCCGTCAAGGTAATATTCACCTTGCTGCAGCTATTTCTGGCCGCTCTCGCGCAAGAGATCAACGGCATTGTGCGCGATAAGGAACTCTCCCTCACCGTCGCGAATGATTCCTTTCGTGGTCAGCACTTTCATGCATTTCGAGACCGCTTCGCGGGAAGAGCCGATACGCGACGCGATGTCCTTGTGCGTCAGCTTTTTCGTTTTGAGGAATTCTGCGGTGCTGTCGCCGCCGCTCTGCGCGGATTCCAGCAGCGCGCGCACGAGCCGCTCTCCCACCTCAAGAAAGGCAAGGGACTCGATCATCTCGTCGGCCTTGCGCAGCCGGTCTACCAGCGTGGCCAGCAATTCCACGGCCATCTTCGGGTCCTTCTGCAGAAGGTCGAGGAACATGTCCTTGCTCAGGACAGCAAGCTCGGAATCCTTGTCGGCAATGATCGTGGCAGACCTTCCCTTGCCGTCAAGCAGGCCAAGTTCGCCGAAAAAATCACCCTGCTCGAAGCCGGCCAGCACCATCTCGCTCCCCTGCTCGTCCTCAAGCACCGCCTTGAGCTTTCCCGACAGCACCACAAAAAGCTCCGTGCCGGGATCGGTCTTCTGGAATACCGCGTCGCCTTTGCCGAAGCGCACCTTTCTGCAGCGCGATGCGATCTCCTTGAGCTGGGCATCCTTCACATGGCTGAAGAGCGGTATTTTTTTAAGATAGTCGATAAGCATCCTGGGCAGACCTCCTGAAAATATTCACGGGACCGAAGGCGCTGGAACACTCCGCATCCCGAAAGAAAGGCTTGTTCTGACAGTACATGAAGTTATCAGCACCTGCGAGGCGACCAGCCATCACGGCTGCGATAACATGCGATAAACTATAGCGAAGCGCATGTCCAATGTCAAGCTCTGGAGACAGAACCGGCACGGTGCGGCGCAGCGCGTCCGAGCTACAGCGTTCTTGCAAGGGTGAGAGCGATCACCGAAGACGCACCCGCTTCCTTCAGCACTTCTGCGCATTCGCTCAGCGTTGCACCGGTGGTATAGACGTCGTCAATGAGCAGCACCTGCTTCCCTTCCACCTCCGCCGGGCGCCTGATCGCGAAGGCTCCTGACACGTTTCGCATCCGTTCTTCGCCCGACAACTCCACCTGGGGCCGTGTGAACCGTATGCGCTGGAGATTGTCGAAGGAGAGCAGGATGGCGGACCTTTCGCTCACGCCGTGGGCAAGCAGGAGCGACTGGTTGAAACCCCGCTGCCGGAGGCGCTTTCGGTGCAGAGGCACGGGCATCACCACGTCAGGGCGGAGGGCCATCCGGACGCCCTCGGCCATCCATGCGGCAAGCGGCGCCCCCAGGGACCTGCAGGGCCGGTATTTGAACTGATGAATCGCCTCGCGCAGCGGGCCTTCGAACTCTCCCACGGACAGTGACTGGTCAAAGCGCGGCGGCTGCCGGCGGCAGGACAGACACTCATGGTCGGGGCTGTGCGACAGGGCTTCCGGAGATTCAAAGGGCTTGCCGCACCGCGGGCACAGGGGCCCGGAGATGAGGGAAAAGTCAGACCAGCAGGATCTGCAGAAATACGGGACAGGAGAGTCGCCCACTGACGAACGGCAGTAGGAGCATGCTGTGGGAAGGAAGAAGTTGAGAACGCGGTGAAGGAGATGCATGCTTGTTTGACGGCTGAAAGAACACGACACCGGGACAGTCCCCT
>JBBIHD010000333.1:0-2901 GCA_037447195.1 Nitrospirota bacterium
GAGAAATAGGCCAGTGCGGATTGCGGAATGCGGAGTGCGGAATGCGGAATAAAATCGTCCCCCTCCCCCCCGGAGCCGGGCAGGGTGCGGGTGTTGCTGCATGAAAAAAGTGAAGGCGCTCATAGTCGATGATTCGGCGTTCAACCGCGCGGCCATCTCGAAGATGTTCGAGGGGGACAGCGGCATCGAGGTGGTGGGGACGGCCCACGACGGCGTGGACGCCATCGCCAAGACGCTGCGGCTCCAGCCTGACGTCATCACGCTGGACCTCGAGATGCCGAACATGGACGGCTTTACCTTCCTGCGGTGGCTCATGAAGGAGCGGCCCACGCCGGCGATCATCCTGTCCTCCCGGTCCGACAGCCGCAGCGTGTTCCGGGCCATGGAGCTCGGGGCCGTGGATTTCATTCCCAAACCCGAGGCCCGCATATCGAAGAGCCTGGAGACGATCCGCGAGGAACTGCTGGCCAAGGTGCACGCCGTGCTGAACCTCGAAATGAAGAAAGTCCAGTCCACGGTGGAGCTTCTGTCGGAGCGCAAGGCCCCGCCCGAGGCGCGGAAAGAGGACGAGATCGCGCCGGGCCAGGGGGCGATCGAGGTCGTTGCCATTGCAGCATCCACGGGCGGACCGCCCGCGCTGCAGGCCATCCTGACCGCCCTGCCGCCTGATTTCAGCGCCGGCATCGTTATTGCGCAGCACATGCCACCGGGCTTTACCAGGAGCTTTGCCGAGCGGCTGAACAAGCTGGCAACGGTGGTCGTTAGCGAGGCCATAGCCGGAGACGTGTTGAAGCCCGGCATGGCTCTGATAGCGCCCGGCGGCCATCACCTTGTCCTGAAGCGGGAGCGGCAGGGGCTGGTGGCCCAGGTACTGCCGCGCAGCCCCGGGGACAAGTATGTGCCTTCCGCAGACCTCCTGCTTTCGTCGGTCGCCGAGGCATGCGGCCCCGCGGCGCTCGGCGTGGTGCTGACGGGAATGGGCAAGGACGGGACGGAAGGGGCCCTGGAGATCAAACGCAGGAGGGGGCGGTGCCTGGCCGAGAGCGAGGAGAGCGCCGTCATCTTCGGCATGCCGCAAGAGGCCATCCGCGCGGGCGCCGTGGACCGGGCGCTGCCGCTCAGCCGGATGGCCGCGGAGATCGAGGCGCGGTGCAGGCCGCCCCGGCAGGCCTGACGGGGCGACTAAGAGAATTGTGCCTTGATAAATTTTGTGGACTCGACTATAATTGTCTCTATTGCGCGGGGAGAGCGGGGGCGGAAGCTTCGCGGGCAGCGGCGACGCCGGAGGACGGCGACGCCCCAACCGGCCGGCCCCCGGCCGCACTGGTGCGCGAACACCGTTGCCTGAGTCATCCAGGAGGAGGGCAGTATGGACAAGGACTCCAACACGCTGAACAAAAAAGTCGAGGAATTTCTCCAGGTTTTCCGCAAGGGCGAGGAGTTCACCCAGGAGCTGCTGAAGGAGAATGAGCGGCTGCGGTACCGCGTTGCCCAGCTCGAAGAAGTGGGAAAATTCTCGGGCCGCGATGAGAACTTCAAGCTCAAGACGATGGAAGACCGCCTGCAGTTCCTTGAGGATGAGAACAAGGCCCTTCTTGACCGCTACCGCCAGGTGGAGAAAGAGAACCAGGATTTCGCGAACCGCTATGTGGAGGTGGAGTCGGAGAACAACAACCTGGCGAACCTCTATGTCGCCAGCTACCAGCTCCACTCGACGCTGGATTTCAACGAGTCCCTCAAGATCATCCTCGAGATCATCATGAACCTGGTGGGGGCCGAAGAGTTCTCCATCATGATGCTGGACGAAAAGACGCATGAACTGTCGATCGTGGCCCAGGAAGGCATGGGGCAGGAGCAGCGGCCGAGCATCAAGCTGGGGGCCGGCATCATCGGCGGGGCGGCAAAGAGCAGCGAGGCCTACTACCGCGACGGCGACCCGACGAACCTGAAAGGTGTCGACTATACGCACCCGCTCGTCTGCATCCCGCTGAAGATCAAGGAGCATGTCATCGGCGTGCTGGTCATCTACAAGCTGCTGGTCCAGAAGGCGGCATTCTCGGACGTTGACTACGAGCTCTTTTCCATGCTCGCCGGCCATGCGGCAACGTCCATATTCTCGTCCAAGCTCTACTCCCAGTCCGAACGGAAGCTCACCACGATCCAGAGCTTCCTCGACCTGCTGAAAGAGAAATAAGGGGGTTTTTCCGATGCCCGACTATCATTTTCTGGTGGTTGAAGATTCTCCAACGATGCGGCAGCTGATCACCTTTGCGCTGAAGCGGATCCCCGGCAGTTCGATCGTGGAGGCCAATGACGGGATCGATGCGCTCAAGAAGCTTTCGACCCAGAAGTTCGACATCATCCTGACGGACATCAACATGCCGATCATGGACGGCCTGAAGCTCGTCTCCATGGTCCGGAACGATCCCGCCCACAAGACCATTCCGATCGTCATCATCACCACGGAGGGCGCGGAAGAGGACCGCAAGCGGGGCCTCTCTCTCGGCGCCAACGCCTACATTGCCAAGCCCATCCAGACCCAGGAGCTCCTGAACGTCATAACCGAGATCCTTTCAAAAAAGAAGTAGCCCTGCCCGATCACTCCTGACCCTGCGGGGAGCAGGCGCGGCCGCGCAGCTGGCCGCAGGCGGCGGAGATGTCCCTGCCGCGGGAGCTGCGCACGGGCGCCGTGATATGGCGGTCCAGCAGGACCTGCCGGAACCGGCGCACGTCGTCATCTCCGGGCCGCTCATAGGCGCTGCCGGGAAAGGGATTGAAGGGGATCAGGTTCACCTTGCAGGGAATGCCGCGCAGCAGCTTCGCCACTCGCCTGGCGTCCTCGGGAGAGTCGTTCACGTCCTTCAGCAGCACATACTCGAAGGTGATGCGCCGTCTCGGCTC
>JBBIHD010000334.1:0-2782 GCA_037447195.1 Nitrospirota bacterium
ACGGGTATGAGCACTCTCCGGGGCCGGAACAGGCGTGGAATGAGGTGAATGAGGGCAGTGGACCCGTTCCCGCAGACCACCTGCTCGGGCCTGAGGCCGAAGTAGGCGGCGATGCCCTGGCGGAGCTCCTGCATGTCCGGGTCAGGATAGCGGTCGATCAGGGCCAATGCTTTCTTCGCGGCGCGGAGCGCCGCAGGCGAAGGCCCGAGGGGATTCACGCTGGCGCTGAAGTCGAGGATCTCGCGCTCCCGGAATCCGTATCGCTCGGCTGCTTCGCGCACGTTGCCGCCGTGATGGCGCGGAGCGCTCACAGCCTCGTCTGTTCCTGCGATCTCGTTCTCTGACGTGACGGACATGAAAAGCCTCCTGAAACAATTTCAGGTGAATTCTGCTTCATGCATGGCGCATGGGTAATACGCCCAAAGCGCATGGGGCATAGGCAATGCACGCATAGCGCATAGGGTTGAAACTCTCTGTTCTCTGTTCTCTATGCCGGCCGGTCCTTACATTTCGGCA
The DNA here is from genome assembly GCA_037447195.1 of Nitrospirota bacterium. Classification (GTDB taxonomy): domain Bacteria; phylum Nitrospirota; class UBA9217; order UBA9217; family UBA9217; genus GWC2-57-13. The sequence continues at coordinate 517 of JBBIHD010000334.1, forward strand.
GCCAGCTCGGGAAAGCGCTCCTGCATGAAGGTAACGACGGTCTGGCGGGCGCGTACGGCCGTGGGCTGCTGCATCACCAGGGACGCGAGTTCCACGGCGTCCTGGCGCCGCACGGACCTGATCACCTTCTTCACCCAGGGGATCGAGGGAATGTTCATGCTCAGGTTCCCGAACCCCATGCCGAGCAAAATCGCCGCATAGAGCGGGTCCCCTGCCATCTCGCCGCACATGGACAGGGGAATGTCCGCCTGGCGGGCCGCATCAGCGATGCGCTGCAGCAGGCGGAGCACCGCCGGATCGAGGGGCTCGTACATGTATGCCACGTGCTCGTTCTGGCGGTCAATGGCCAGGGTATACTGGATGAGGTCATTGGTGCCGACGCTGAAGAAGTCCACTTCTGCGGCAAGGCGGTCGGCGATCATGGCCGCTGCCGGGATCTCGATCATCACGCCGATCTTGACGTAGGGATCGAAGTCCGCGCCTTCGGCGGCAAGTTCGCCCCGCACTTCGTCCAGGATCTTCTTGGCCTCGTGGAGCTCCGGCAGGCCCGAGATCATGGGGAACAGGATCTTCACGTTGCCCTGGCTCGTTGCGCGCATGATGCCGCGAAGCTGCGTCTTGAAGATGTCGCGGTTCTGCAGGCAGAAGCGGATGGCGCGCAGCCCCAGGGCGGGGTTCGCTTCCTTCTCGAACACGCCCGGGATGCCGATCTTGTCGCCTCCCACGTCGAGGGTGCGGATCACCACGTCGTGGGGGGCTGCTTCCCGGGCAACGCGCAGATAGGCGGCGTAGTGCTCCTCTTCCGTCGGGAGCGCCGGCTTGTTCATGAACAGGAACTCCGTTCGGTACAGTCCGATCCCCGTGCCGCCGTGGTCGGCCACAGAGGCGACTTCCTCGGGAAGCTCGATGTTCCCCTGGAGCGACAGAACGTGCCCGTCCGGCGTCTCGGCGGGCAGGGTCCGGAGACTTTCGAGCTCCGACTCAAAATATTTATACCGCCGCTGCTTCTTGAGGTAATCGAGGAACGTTTCCTCGTCGGGGTCGACGACCACCACGCCGTGGATGCCGTCGACGATCACCACGTCGCCTGTCTTGACCTCTTCGGTGATCCGCTCAAGACCGACGGCCGCGGGGATCCCCAGGGACCGCGCCAGGATCGCCGTATGGGAGGTCTTGCTGCCCACGTCCGTGGCGAACCCGAGGATCCGGTCCTTCCGCATCTGGATCGTGTCCGACGGGGCCAGATCGTGGGCAATGATGACCGCCTCGCCCTTGATGTCAGCCAGGCTTTCCTGCCGGTGCCCCACGAGGTTCCGAAGGATCCGTTCGCCCACCTGCTCCACGTCGTGCTTGCGGTCGCGCAGGTAGTCGTCCTCGATGAGGTCGAACTTCTGGCCGATGGCGGCGATCGTCTCCTTCAGGGCGCCGGCGGCATTGAGGCGGCCCTCCTTGATCCGCTTGATCGTGCCGTCGACCATCAGCTTGTCTTCGAGCAGCATGATATGCGTGTCGAGGATGTAGATGTGGGACTTGCCGAGGCCCTTGCCGATGCGCTTCTTCAGGACCTCGAGCTGCTCCTTCGAGACATCAACGGACTTCCGGAAGCGCGCCACTTCCTCCTTGACGCTGACCTCTTCGATCCGCTGCGCGGCAACAACCACCTTCTTGCGGTCCAGCAGATAGGCCCGCCCGATGACGATGCCCTGCGAGGCGCCGATGCCCTTGAACCGCTTCTCCTGCAGTTGTTCGTTCTCTGTTCCCATGCCCGTGATGCCCGTCCTCGCCTGTAATTCACGTTTAACCTGAAAACCGCACAGGTAACCACTGATGAACACATGAAGAAGCATTGAGCATAGCGTTTATAACCCTCTGCCCCGTGCGCCATGCCCTCTGCGCGTTCAGTTTATATCCGTGTTAATCCGTGGCCAACTGTTTTATCAGGTTTATTCCTTCTCGCCGAACTTGTCGGCAAAGAGCCGTTCGATGGCCGTGCAGGCCTCGTGCTCGTCGGCGCCCTCTACGTGCAGCATGACCGAACTTCCTTTAGCCGCGGCCAGCATCATGACGCCCATGATGCTCTTGGCATTGACGCGCCGGCCGCCACGGGTAAGGTGCACTTCGCTTCGGAAGCCGCCCGCCAGCTTGGTGAGCTTGGCCGACGCGCGGGCATGCAGGCCCAGCTTATTGCTGATGGTGATGGTGGAGCGGATCATCGACGATGGCCCCCCGGGCCTGGTTCTGCGGCCTCGCAGTGGCCAACTGCATC
>JBBIHD010000335.1:0-2773 GCA_037447195.1 Nitrospirota bacterium
CCGGCTCGATACGAATGAGATCGGGCTGGTGGTGCGCCAGACCCGGGACCTGCTTCGCCCCAGCGTGCTTCTGCTCACGACCTTTGACGGCGCAGAGACCGACGAGGTCAGTCTGCTCGAGACCCGGTCCGGCGCCTACATCCGGAGCGCCGTGGCCACCATTGCGCCCCAGGATGCAAACGTCGATCCTGCGGTCTATTTCCAGTAGCGCTTTGCTCAGCACCCTGCGTTTCGCGCTTCGCAAGAAGGCGCTGCCGCGCGGCCAGCCCCTCCATTTTATTGACAATCAATGATTTTTTATGTATCTTGTGCATGTGATGCCTTCAGCACGGAACGGGCCCATGCCGGGTCATGGGATGGAGCCGTTCAGGCAGGTGCTGGACGAACATCATCGTTCCGGAGAGGCTATTTGATCCCGATCAAGGATATCAATCCAACACGGCGGTTTCCCGCCGTCACGATAGCGCTGATCGGCTTGAACAGCGCTGTATTCCTGTATCAGCTCACGTTGGGGCCCCTGTCCTCCGAAGCCTTCCTGCGGTCCTTTGCGCTGGTGCCTGCGAGACTGTTCTCCGGCGGCCCGGCTGAAGGGCTTCTTCCCGCCGGCGCGACGGTGGTGACCTCCCTGTTCCTGCATGGCGGGTTTCTGCATGTGGCCGGCAATATGCTGTATCTCTGGATCTTCGGCAACAACATCGAGGATGCAATGGGTCCCATCAGGTTCATCCTGTTCTATGCGCTCTGCGGCGTTCTTGCGGCCCTCAGCCATGCCTTCACCGATCTGTCGTCGACGATCCCGATGATCGGGGCCAGCGGCGCCGTGTCGGGCGTGCTGGGCGCCTATCTGCTGCTGTTTCCCCGCGCCCGGGTCATTACGGTCGTGCCGATCGGATTCCTGATCAGGACCTTCGAGATCCCGGCCATGTTCGTGCTCGGGTTCTGGTTTCTCCTGCAATTCCTGAATGCGCTGGTCACCTCGGGCCAGGGGGGCGGCATCGCCTGGTATGCCCATCTGGGAGGGTTCGTTGCCGGCATGATGCTCATCGGGATTTTCAAGCGAAGAGATGTTCCGTTCTGGGGCGGAAGGAGATACCGGTATCTATGATTGTCCCCTGCGACTGCGGAGCGCGGCTCAGGCTTGACGACAGCAAAGTGGGCGACAAGGGCGTACGGGTCCGGTGTCCGCGATGCGGCACGGTCCTGCATGCCCGTCATCCTGATCAGCCGCCGCCGGCGCCGCCCGAACCCGCTCCGAAGCAGCAGCCCGCACCGGCTCCGGTGGAGCAGCCCGTTTCGCCGGCCGGCATTCGCGTCATGGTCGCCCTGGAGAACGAAGGCGCGCGGGGCATGATCCGGGATATCCTGTCCGAGCACGGCTTCGGCGTTGAGGAGGCCGCTGACGGTCTGGAGGCGCTCCAGCGGATCACCGACCTGCAGCCCCAGGTGGTCATCGTTGACGTGGGGCTTCCCGGGATCTACGGGTTCGAACTCTGCGAACGGATCAAGGAGCACCAGAAGGAAGCCACGCCCAAGATCATCCTGCTCACCTCGACCTACGACGTTAACCGCTACAAGCGCGAGCCCGTCTGCCTCTACGGGGCCGATGACTACATCGAGAAGCATCAGATCGCGGACCTCCTGGTCCTGAAGATCCGCAGGCTGCTGCAGGGAGAACCTGCCTGCGCGCCTGCTGAGCAGGGCGCCGCAGCGGCAGCCCCCGAAGCGCCGCGCCTGCAGCCTGCGCCAAAGCCGGCCGATGATGCCTTCGAGTTCAGTCCTGATACGCTGCTGCGGGACGATCCCGAGGAGCGCCCGCCTGCCCCGGCAGCCCCCGGCGGGACCGCTGCGCCGGAGCCCCCGTCGTCATCATGGCTTGATACGTTCATCAAGCAGGCCCAGGAAGGGCCGACCATGGCGCCGGATTCGTTCTCGGTGCAGTCACTGGTGCTGCACGGCGGCGATGCGACGCTGCCGCCCGTGGCCGAAGGGGACCCTGAAGCGGTGGGAAAGGCAAAGCGGCTTGCCCGCATCATCGTTTCCGACATCGCCCTGTACAACCGCGAGGCAGTGCGCGAGGGCATCCTGAAGGGGACGTTCTTCGAACTGCTGCGGGACGACATTGCAGAGGGCCGGCAGCTGTATGAACAGCGGGTGCCGGCGGCCATACGTCAGATACGGGACCACTACCAGGAGGCCTTCGACAGCTTCATCGAAGCGCAGAAGAAGATTGTCCGTTGACAGAGAACCTCAGTTAGTATAATATACGGCTTCGTCGGGGCGTAGCGCAGCCTGGTAGCGCACTTGGTTCGGGACCAAGGGGTCGGAGGTTCAAATCCTCTCGCCCCGACCATTCCTTTATCCTCTATCCTCCCGGGGGCATGCGTAGGCAGTCAGGACCATCGACGTTCATCTTTCCTGTACGCAAGGGGTTTGCATGAGCGAGAGGGAGCGGCCGGTCGACGACCTGATGGGCAAGGAGCCCTTCGGCGAGGAGACCGAGGAAAAGGAAGCGATCGAGCGGCTGGACAAGAAGGAACGCCACCCAAACGAGGACGATGACGACGGCTCCGCGTCGCGGGGCCTCGACGCCATCAAGTACTACCTCAAGGAAATCCGCAGGACCCCCCTTCTTACCTTCGAGCAGGAGCAGTCGCTGGCCAAGCGGATCGCGCAGGGCGACCAGGAGGCCCGCGCCCAGATGATCGAGGCCAACCTCCGGCTTGTCGTCGCCATCGGCAAGAAGTACATCAACCGCGGCCTGCCGTTCTCCGAC
>JBBIHD010000336.1:0-2738 GCA_037447195.1 Nitrospirota bacterium
TCAGATTTCAAAAGCATAATAAACCTTCGCGTCCTTCTCCATCCCGCGTCTGATGTTATCGGAAACGGAGCGGGGCGCCTCTTGGCGGTTCAACGGTTTTTTTTGTTTCATCGGTCTGAGGCAGGGCCTCGCTAATTATTTGTTCATCATTCTGGAGGAGGCTTTATGGCGATCTATTCAGTTTCATCAGGCATCAAGAGCGATGTGCAGTTTACCATCCCGGCAGACCAATGCTGCAATTGCGGCTCAGCGGCCGGCCTGACAGCGGTATCCACAAAGCTCAGGAAGACGCGCTACCTGGTCCTGGCAGGGACCGAAATAACGGTGACCATGAACTTTCCCTATTGCCCCGGCTGCGTGAAGACAGCGAAGCGAAGCCCTGTCGGCATCGCCTCCAAGCTGCTTACGGCAGTGCTGGTGTTCGTAGTCGCGCTGACGGTATGGGCGTTCTCGTCTTCGCCTGCCACCCAGTCGGTGCCCACGGGCATGGTACTGCCGCTGCTGGCACTCTTATCATTCGGCCTCGTTTTCGGCATCTATTCGCTGCGCACGCCAAAAGGGGGCCAGACCAGCTATTATCAGCCCGTGCGCCTGAAGAAGGTCAGGCAGAAGTTCACCGGCGGCATCACCGGGTATGTGCTCGCATTTACCAACGCTGCCTATGAGCGGGCGTTTACAGCCGCGAACCAGGAGGCCATTGCAAAGAAGATGATCGAAGTAAAGCCGGTCTGAAAGGCAAAAACATCAGGCGGCAGCGTCATTGGACGGCCGAACGACATAATAAATCCGAGAGGAAAAGGAGAATCACATGATCATCTATGGAACGCGGGGCAAGGTCATCCCGGGGGCGCAGATCCACAACATGGCGTGCAAATCCTGCGGAAATCAGTCGCATAACACTTTCGGAGTGCTGCGCCACTTTCATATCTTCTGGATACCGCTCTTTCCGACCATGCAGTCGCCGGGCACTGAATGCCTGAAGTGCAAGCAGACCTTGATGGGCAAGGAGCTGCCCGACCAGATACGGCAGGACATCAAGGAGGCGGTCTTTACCAAGGGCAGGGTCCTGCCGGCGTTCGCTGGCCTGGTGCTGCTTGCTATCGTCTTTGCTTTTGCCGGCTACGCCGGGCATGAGACATCGAAAAAGGAAGCAGCCTATCTTGAGCATCCGGCAGTGAATGATTACTATATCGTGAGCCTGCCCAAGCTTTTCACCAAGTCCGACCCGGCCCATCCCTATGGCATTCTGCAGGTCAAGGCGCTCGCGGGCGGCAAACTCGATGTGATCGTGGGCAATTATGCTTACAACCGCGCGGATGGCGCGCGGAAGGCGATCACGAAGCGCGAGACGGCGCAGAAAGATTACTTTGCATCAGAGTCCTTCTCGATCGATGCGGGCAATCTCAAGAAGCTGAAGGCTGACGGTGTGATCCATTCCGTGAAGCGCAATTAGCGGCTCCTGTGCAGGGCGGCCGGCTCCCGGGCATCGTGACACCGGCCCCAACAAAAGCAAGAACCGGGTTGCATCCCATGCTGTGGAGGAGGTAGTATTGTACGCAGCGGGAGGCGATTGGCATGACGATTCAGGCAGCGGAGGATTACCGGCGCATCGAGCAGGCGATCTACTTTTTGGAGAAGAACCGTGGCCGCCAGCCCGGCTTGAAGGAGATCGCGCAATCGGTCCATTTGAGCGAATATCATTTTCACCGGCTGTTCAAACGATGGGCCGGCATCAGCCCGAAGAGATTTTTGCAGGCACTGACCCTGGAGCGCGCCAAGGAGGCATTGAAGGGCTCCGGCAGTCTTCTCGACGTCACCGCTCAGGCCGGGCTGTCCAGCCCGGGCCGTCTGCACGAGCTCTTCGTGAACCTGGAGGCAGTAACTCCCGACGCGTTCAGAAAGCAGGGCGCCGGGCTGATGATACGGTACGGTTTTCATCCCAGCCCCTTCGGCGAATGCCTGGTGGCCGTTACCGACAGGGGGATCAGCAATCTTGCCTTTGTGCCGCAGGGCGGCCGGTCTAGGGCGGTCGATGAACTGAGGCAGCAGTGGAAGCATGCCGAAGTGCTGGAAGACCCGTCCTCAACGAGGCTGTACGCGGAAGGAATTTTCCGCGGGGTGCGCACCGACGGACCTCTGACTCTCACGGTCAGGGGAACGAACTTCCAGATCAAGGTCTGGAAGGCGCTCTTGAGCATCCCGCAGGGCTCAGCGGTTTCCTATGAGGACATCGCCTGGAAGATCGGGCGGCCCCGAGCTGTTCGGGCCGTGGCGAATGCTGTGGCGCATAATCCCGTTGCCTATCTGATCCCCTGCCACCGGGTGATCCGGAAGACAGGCGCCATCGGCGGATACCGCTGGGGCGATCAGCGGAAGAAGGCCATGCTTGTAAGGGAGGCAGGCGAAGGATGATAAGGGCATACAAAAAACGCCTGCTGGCCGCGGCCATGGTCGTTCTTTTCATCACGCTTGCCGGCTGCGGCAACACGCGGCCTCCCATTCGGTTGGACGGGTATTCGCCCAGTGTAGGCGCGAAAGCCGCGGAAGTGTCGCTGGGCATGGTGGGCAGGCCGTACCGGTACGGGGGCAGCACTCCTGCCGGGTTCGACTGCAGCGGACTGGTCCAGTACAGCTACGCTTCTGCAGGCATGAAGAAGGTGCCCCACAGCACCAAGGAGCTCAGAAAACACACGCTCTCCGTGCCGAAGCGCAGCATGCGGGAAGGCGATATCCTGTTC
>JBBIHD010000337.1:0-2736 GCA_037447195.1 Nitrospirota bacterium
GACCCCGACGATGTGACGCGCCATGCCATCCGCAGCCTGGGCGCGCTGGACAGCACTTATGGATCGGCGGTCCTGCCCGGTGCCATGGTGCTGGTAGGGTACCTCTATTCAGTTCGGAGTGCGGAGTTCGGAGTGCGGAGTTCGGAGTGCGGAGTGGACAGAATGAACGGATGGCCAACAACTCCGAACTCAATAGGCCGAACTCAACACTGATCCCCATCCTCGGCATCCCGGCTTGCGCCATGTATCACGCCACCACGGTATTTGACCTGGTGCTGCCGCGCATCCTCGCCGGTGAGCGGATAGGCAGGAGGGAGCTTGCCGAACTGGGACACGGCGGGCTGTGCCTCAACTGCGAGGTCTGCCGCTATCCGGTCTGCCCCTTCGGGAAATAAGGCAGGAGAGGGGCCGCGTCACAGTCAGGGACGTAAGAAATATGTCATTCCGAGGTCCACGGCAATGGCGATAAGTGAAAATACAAAGATGATGAGATAATTGAGGTTCTCCGGCGACCGCTGGATGGAGTTGAGCAGATAGTCCAGGACCGTCCGGTCCTCAGCAGAAAGGGGAGCGCCGGAGCGGACCTTCTCGATCAAATGGTACCTGCTCACCGCGGCCTTCCGCTTCCGGGTGATCTGGTAGCGGTAGAAGAAGAACAGGAAGTTCCCTAACACGGCAAAGTACCACAGGGGCCGCACCCATGTTGGCTGGACATGGTTCAGCACGATCAGGACCCGGAAGGCGATGGCGGTTGTGAGCCCCAGCACGAAGGCGCCGTAGACCTTGTAGTTAGAGGCCAGCGTGAGCTGGTCTTTTTTCTTGTCCTGCATCGACGTCATAATTATCCATCCTGTTTCATCGGTCTCAGTACTTATCAACAGTCTCACAATAACGCGGACATCATCTTGAAAATCCCTCCTGACCTCCCTTTTCAAAGGGAGGCATTTCCCCTCTTTGGCAAAGAGGGGCGAGGGGAGATTTTATAACAGTGTTCAGGCGATTTTGATACCATTATAAACCCGGCAACAGCCACGGGGCTATTTCTCCATCGCCTCTGCCAGCGCACTGTTCATGATCTTTCCCTGATGGGTATTAAGCGCGCTCCGGACCGCGGGATCGTCCCTGATGGCCTTTTCGATGCCCATGCCTGCCAGGAGCTTCACGTAGGGCAGCGTTGCGTTCGTAAGAGCCAGCGTGGAGGTGCGGGGATAGGCGCCGGGCATGTTCGCCACGCAATAGTGGACGATGCCGTCCACCTCATACACGGGATCATCGTGCGTGGTGGGGCGCGTTGTCTCGACGCACCCGCCCTGGTCGACGGAAACGTCGACGATCACGGAGCCCCTGCGCATGGTGCCGAGCATCTCCCGGGTGATGAAGACCGGCGTCCTGCCGCCGGGCACAAGGATCGCGCCGACCACGATATCGGCGTCGCGGATCTCCTCGGCAACGGCCTGGCGCGTCAGGTTGAGCGTCTCCACCCTGCCGAGGAATATCTCATCGATCCTCCTCAACCGCTCCTCGCCCTTGTTCAGGACCACTGTCTCCATCCCGAGCCCTACGGCCACACGCGCGGCATTCAGGCCCACCACGCCGGCGCCCAGGATGACCGCCCTTCCCGGTTTCACGCCGCCCACGCCCGTTGCAAGCACACCGGAGCCGCCCTTGAACTTCTGGAGAAAGCAGGCGCCCATGAGGGTCGCCATCCTGCCCGCAACCTCGCTCATGGGCGCCAGGAGCGGCAGGCTACCGTCCTTGTCGAGGGTCTCGTAGGCAAGGCCAGTGATCTTCTTCCTGAGGAGCAGGTCGGTGAGTTCCCGGTTCGGCGCGAGATGGAGATAGGTGAAGATCGCGCCGCCCTCTCTGAGGAGGTCATACTCCTGCTTTACCGGCTCCTTGACCTTCACGATCATCTCGGCCTTGCGGAAGAGCGCCTCGCGGTCCGTGATGACGGCGCCGGCAGCGCGGTATTCCTCGTCTGAAAAGCCGCTGCCCGCGCCCGCCTTTGATTCGATCAGCACCTGATGGTCGTCGTCGGTCAGCTCCGCGGCGCCGGCAGGAGTCAGTGCCACGCGGAACTCCTCTGCTTTTATCTCCTTTGGAACGCCGATGATCATGATCGTCTCCTGAACTGAATGATCGGGCAGATGCCGGGTACTGCACGCTCAAGAAGCGAGTTCGCGAAGCGCGCGCGGCAGACGCTTGGCTGATTTCATCGCAGCAGTACGGCGTTATAGTATCACGGCTGCATCTATTACTCAATCGCTTTGGCCATGGGCGTTGTGTGCGAAATGTCCCGGCACTTTTCACCAGGTAAGGCGTGAATAATCACGCGGTGAATTTAAAAATATTTTTCGAACGGGGAATAGTACCTTGAGTTTGAGACGATTGTTTGTAATAGTGTGAGCAAGGAACGATGCTCAGGGAAATGCAGGGAGTTGTGAATTTTACCGTAGTTGTTCGGCAACGAATCGATCTGCTGAAAGGGGACGCGCACATGGTACTCGAAGACATCGACAGGATGATCGAAGAGATGATGGGGCCTATCAGAAACGAATCGGCACAGAACGCCTGCCCGATCTGCCCGGCGAGGGCGCTTCCCTTCACAAAGCGGGAACTGGACGAGCGTTTGCCTGTATGGCAGGCGGTCTCGCGCCTCTGGCTCGCCCAGGCGCTGGGAGAGCGGGACCTGCAGGATGTTGCATCGGTCCTGGCGCGCTCCCGGTTCGATTGGCA
>JBBIHD010000338.1:0-2711 GCA_037447195.1 Nitrospirota bacterium
ACTCGTTCTCGAGGTTGCGAAACTCGTCGGTGGCTGCGTTCCATTCGAGCCCGAGATTGGAGTACTCCACTGCGGACAGGCGATATTCCAGGTCCTTCATCTCGGACCGCAGCTTCTGGTACCGCTCGGCTTTCTTGGCCTGGCGGTCCAGGGAATTGACCTGGCGCTTCACTTCGGACAGGATGTCGTTCACGCGGACCTGGTTCTGCTGGGTCGATTCGAGCTTGCTCAGTGCCTCCTGCCGCCGTGCCTTGTATTTCATCACGCCCGCCGCCTCTTCAAAGAGGAAGCGCCGGTCCTGGGGCTTGGACGACAGGATCTGGTCCACGCGGGCCTGCTCGATGATGGCATGGACCTTGGCGCCCACGCCGGCATCCATCATAAGGTCGCGGATGTCCTTCAGGCGGCAGGGGATCTTGTTGATGAGGTACTCGCTCTCGCCGGAGCGGAAGAGCCGGCGGGTGATCTCGATCTCATTGTAGTCGCCGAAGCCCGGAGGAAGCTGGCCCGCCATATCGGTCAGCGTCAGGGTGACCTCGGCCATGCCCGTGGGCTTGCGGCTTTCGGTCCCGTTGAAGATAACGTCCTCCATCTTGTCGCCCCGCAGGTGCTTGGCGCTCTGCTCGCCCAGGACCCAGCGGATGCCGTCGGAAATGTTGCTCTTTCCGCATCCATTGGGGCCGACCACAGCGGTTATGCCGGGCTGGAACAGGACGGAGGTCTTGTCGGCAAAGGATTTGAATCCGGTCATCGTTAGGGACTTGAGCCGCATAGGTCTCCTTCGGGAATCTCAAGGATAATGGCGCGGGGAAATGCTGCATGCGGGACGGGGAGAGGGCGATCCCTCCCGCAGATTCCCGTGTTTTTGATTGGATGGTATATAGCACAAGAAACGGGGTTTGTAAAGAATAAAATCTCAAGGTAAGGTATTGATTATCGGTACCCCTACTATATATTGTGGTTTTTTGGGGCCTCTTTTTGGGGGAAATAACCCTGGAAAAGGCCTGATCAGAGAGGCAAATTCATATTTCCCGCGCTTCCAGGCGGCGCAGGCCTATGCGCAGCGGCAGCAGCAGGGCCAGCAGGTTCAGGACCAGCACCAGCGCAAAGGAGAGGGTGATCCAGGCCCAGCCCGAGGCAGGGATGGTCCGGCCCATGGTCTGGGCCGTGAAGATGCGGTATACGGGCCAGGCTTCGAGGGTGATGATGCTTCCGATGAACAGCATGGTAAGCAGCATGTACACGATCCCGCCGAACCCTGTGGGTATCTGGGCTGCATTCTCGTGCCGGAACCGGGGAAATACGGCCCCGAGCCCCACGCCCAGACTGGTGATGCCGAAGGTCATCAGGAAGACCGTGCCTGCGGAGAGATACATCATAAAGGGCGTCACCTTCAGCAGCAGGTTCGAGATCACGATCAATACCTCGGCCAGGACCAACAGGGGCAAAAAGCTGCTCCAGAACTTTGCCCAGAGGAACTCGCGCAGGGGCAGGGGCGAGGAGCGCAGGATCCAGAAGGCCTCGCCTTCAAGGCTCACGGCAGGGAACACGAACCGGACGGCCACAGCCGAGACCACGAAGCCCACCATTCCCAGGTTCAAAAAGGAGATCAGGTTCTGCAGAAAGAAGGTCGGCATGGCCGCCCGTTCCAGGGGCAGCAGTTTGAAGCTGTAGAGATACACGATCATGAGCGCCAGGAGCAGGAAGAGCTGCGACCACTGGGACGTATCGCGGAAGAACAGCTTCATGTCCTTCAGCACCACGGCGCGCATCTTTCCCGGAAAGGGTGATGCGGCAATGGCAAAGAAACGCTCGGCAAGCTTCGAGCGGGATATGGGTGCTTTCCGGCCTTCCTGGGAGTGGGACCATCCCTGCACATAGATCCTGCCGCTGATCCATTCGCCGATCACCAGGCCCGCAAGGGCCGTGCTCCAGAGCATCAGCAGAAAGAAGGCGGCATCCGCGGCGCGCCCCGTCAGCAGGGGGCCCAGGACCTCGGCAGCCCAGGAGCTGGGCAGGAGCGGCGAGACCGGCGCGCGCATGGCCGTGAGGTACTGCACCAGGGTCGGAAAGGTGTCGGGGTCCACGAGCTTCTCCGGTTTCAGCATGCGGAACAGCACGTAGAGGACCACAAAGAACAGCAGCCCGAGCAGCACCAGGATGTCCTTTGCCCGGCGGGCCGGAAAGGCGTTAACGAGCAGCATGGTAACGATGATGCCGATCACCGCGGGGATGATCAGGAACGGCGCCAGGCTGAGCAGCAGGCCTGCATAGTAATGCCACGTTGCGCTGAAGACGGCGCCGTAGGCGATAAAGACGGGCAGGCCGTAGATCAGCACCATCCAGGAAGAATCGATGGCCGTCTCGAAGAACTTGGCCCGGTAGATGTTCTCCACGGGCACCGGCGCGGAATGCAGGATGTCCAGTTCGCCGGAGATGTAGAAGGTCGACAGAGAGGTGACGATGTTGCTGAAGACCAGGATCGAGAAGAAGGTGAGCAGCACCATGGAGAGCAGGCGCAGGGCCAGCAGGTCGCCCAGCCCCTCGATGGTGCGGAAATAGGTCAGCACCCGGAAGGAGACGCCGTACATGAAGGCCCAGAACCCGGCGCCGAGCAGCAGCAGCGCCGTGGTCTTGACCGTGTCGCCGCGCTGCAGCCGCGTGAAGCGGTTCTTGAGGGACTGAAGCCGTGGTGTCAGGAGGATCAGCAT
>JBBIHD010000339.1:0-2695 GCA_037447195.1 Nitrospirota bacterium
GGTCATTTCGCCAGGGAAAAGTCGATCCGTTTCCGTTCCCGGTCCACGCGGTCCACGCGCACCGTCACCCGGTCGCCGATGCGATAGGCCTTTTTATTCCGTTCACCCCGCATGCTGTGCTGTTTTTCAATGTAGTGGTAATAGTCATCGGTAAGGGACGAGACATGGACCAGTCCTTCAACAAAGAGCTCGTTCAGCTGCACAAAGAAACCGAATGCCGTGACGCCGGTGATGACGCCGCCGTGCGATTCGCCGATGCGGTCCGCCATGAACTGGAGCTTCAGCATGGTCACGACGTCCCGCTCGGCCTCCATGGCGATCCGCTCGCGCTGCGACGAGTGGGCAGCCGCCCCGCCCAGGAACTCCATCGTCTCATCGGAGGCCTCGGATATGCGGACGGCTTTGCCGACGATGGACTGCTTCGTTATGCGATGGACCATCAGGTCCGGATAGCGCCGGATGGGCGAGGTGAAGTGGGTGTAGGTCTCGGCGGCCAGCCCGAAATGGCCGGAGTTCTCCGTGGCATACCGGGCCTGTTTCATGGCCCGGAGGATAACGCTGTTCACCGCCGCTTCCAGGGGCGTCCCTTTTGCATGCTCCACGGCGCGTTGGAGATGGAGCGGCTTCAGCTTTTTTCCCGCGGCAAGCGTAATGCCGACGGATGACAGGAACTCCTGCAGCGCCAGAACGGCATCTTCCTTCGGCTCCTCGTGGATGCGGTAGACGCAGGGGATCTCCCGCTCTTCCATGTGCGCGGCAACGGTCTCGTTCGCAGCGAGCATGAACTCTTCAACGATCATATGGGCCCTGTTCCGCGCGGCCCGCAGGATATCGCTGATCCTGCCCTGGAGGTCGAGCACGATCTGCGGCTCGGGAAGGTCAAAATCAATGCTGCCCCGCTTCATGCGCCTCTTTCGGAGGACCTCCATCAGTTCGTCCATCAGTTCGAACTGCGGAAGAAATGCGGCGTAGCGCTTTCGCTGGGCCGCGTTCCTGTCAACGAGTATCTCCTTTACTGCGGTGTAGGTCATCCGTTCGTCGCTCCGGATGACGCTTTCGTACAGATCATACCGGGAGAGGCCGCCCTGGGGAGTGAAGTCCATTTCCGCGGTGAGCGTGAGGCGGTCTACGCCGGGATTCAGGCTGCAGATCCCGTTCGACAGGGACGGGGGGAGCATGGGGATCGCCCGGTCCGGCAGATAGACGCTGGTGCCGCGGCGATAGGCCTCCTGATCGATATAGCTTCCCTCCTTGACGTAGTGCGCCACGTCGGCGATATGCACCCAGAGACGGCAGCCTGCGGGGATCTTTTCGATGGACAGGGCATCATCGAAGTCCTTTGCCGTTTCGCCGTCGATCGTGACCGTGGGGAGGTCGCGGAGGTCGCGGCGGCCGCGGCGCATGGAGGGCCGCACCTCCTGCGGGATAGCAGCAGCCTCTTTCAGGGCCGCGGGGTGGAAGTCCACGGGAAGCTCGTGCTCTTCGATCACGATCTCAACCTCAATGCCCGGCTGTCCCGGCTTCCCGAGTATCCTGGTAATCCTGCCTTCGGGAGGCCTGCCGTGCAGGGGGTAGGAGACCAGTTCTGCCGAAACAATGTCGCCGTTCTTTGCCCCGCCGGCATGTTCCCTGCCGATGATCACATCATGGGCGATCCGGGGATTGGAGGGCGCAACGAAGCCATAGATCCCCGCCCGGGCCGGGCTGAGCTCGAACGTGCCGACGATCTTCCTGTGCGCCCGAGCAAGGATGCGGACGATCACGCCTTCCCGCTTTCCCGGAGCCTTTTTTCGCTCCGGAGCGGACGAGATCCGGACCAGCACCGTATCGCCGTCCATGGCATCGAGGCGGCTGCGGGCGGCGATGTAGACGTCGGGCCTGCCCTTCTTCTCGGGGATCACGAAGCCGTAGCCTGCAGGATGGGCCTGGAATCTGCCTGTCTCGAGGTCCATCTTCTCGGCAAGGCCGAAGCGGTTGCCGCGTATCTTGACGATCTCGCCGCGCGCCACAAGATCGTCCAGTATCCGCTTCAGCTCCCGCTTCCGGTCCGGCTTCATCCGGAGCTGGCGCATCAGTTCCCGGATCAGCATGGGCCGGCTGATGCGCGATTTGATGAGCGCTATAAGCTCCTTGTCCGACGTCGCCATTTTTCTCTTCTCCTGTTGTACTTCGTCGATGCAGCCATGCCGGCCGCGCCCCGCGGCTTATCCCGGCCGGCGCAGCACAAGCAGTTTCGCCTGAGCCTGGGCAATCAGCACCGGGCCCCGATGGATCGCGGCCTCGGCTTCGACCAGCTTTTTGGCCTCCTTCACGAGCCTGCCGGAGATCGCGAGCTCATCTCCGGGAGCGGCAGGCGACTTGAAGGCCACGGTGATCTCAGCAGTAACAGCGGGGATGCCGAGGCTGAAGGCAAGCTTTGCCATTGCCTCGTCCAGCAGGGCCGAGAGGATGCCGCCATGGACAATATTCTCGAAGCCCTGGTGGTCGGGCCGGGGCACGAATGATGCCGTGACAGACCGGTCCGTCCTGTTGATCTCGAAGGCCACCTGCAGGCCGGCGGGATTTCCGGTGCCGCAGACATAGCAGCGGTTGTTGTCGCGAAGGTCCACTGACCGTCTCCCCCTGTGCGAGACCATGCTTGTGTGCTGAACCGAATGTCAGTATAATATAAAAAATGGCCGCTGACAACGACAGA
>JBBIHD010000340.1:0-2690 GCA_037447195.1 Nitrospirota bacterium
CACCACGGTGTTCCCCCGCGTCCTTCCCGCCAGTTTCCCGCCCTTGCGGCTCCGTCCCTCGAACAGCACGTCAAGGACCTGACCTACCTGCTCACGGTAATACTGGGCAGTCAGTTCCCGCTGAAGCGCCTGCACCGAGGCAAGGCGCGACTCTTTTTCGGGTTCAGAAAGATGATCAGGCATGGCGAGCGCTGCCGTGCCGGGCCGCGTCGAATAACGGAAGGAGAATATGTTCGCGTACCGAACTTCTGACAGCAGCGACATAGTCTGTTCGAAATCGTCGCGCGTCTCCCCGGGAAAACCGACGATGATGTCCGTGGTAAGCGCGATGCCGGGCACTGCCTCCCGCAGCTTCCGGACCTTGTCGAGATAGCCGGACCGGTCATAGCCCCGGTTCATGGACTTCAGGATCCGGTCAGAACCGCTCTGGACCGGCAGGTGGAGCGCCTCGCATACCTTGGGAAGGTCCCGCATGGCCGCTATCAGCTCATCGGACAGGTCCCGAGGGTGGGACGTCACAAAACGGATGCGTTCGATGCCCTGCACAGCATTCACCTGACGCAGAAGCACAGGGAAATTAATGCCCTTCCCGTGGCCCTTGCCGTAGGAATTGACGTTCTGGCCGAGCAGGGTCACTTCCTTAAATCCCCGCGCCGCAAGGTCACGCACTTCATCCACGATATGCTCCGGCGTCCTGGAGCGCTCCCTGCCGCGCAAATAGGGCACCACGCAGTAGGTGCAGAAATTATCGCACCCGTGCATGATCGACACCCAGGCCTTGATGCCCCCTGCCCGGGCCGAAGGGATCCGCTTGAGATGGTATTCGGGGTCTCCCTCCGTAGAGACCAGGGCCCTGCCTGTCGACTGGCCTTGCTCGAGAAGCTCGCCCAGCCTCCCGATGTCCGACGGACCCAGCACCAGATCCACGTGCGAGGCATTGCCGAGCAGCTTGCTTCCCTCCTGCTGGGCTATGCAGCCGGCAACGGCGATCTTGAGTCCCGGTCGTTCCTTCTGCAGTTCCCTGAGCCTCCCGAGCTCGCTGTAAAACTTCTGCTCGGCCTTCTCGCGGATGCTGCAGGTGTTCAGTATGACCAGGTCTGCATCGGCCGCGCCCGAGGCAGCAGCGTACTGCTTCTCTGAAAGGATGCCCGCCATGCGCTCGGAGTCGTGCTCGTTCATCTGGCAGCCGAAGGTGATGATATGAAAGGATTTCATGGGAGGGTATTATAGACTGCGAAAGGGCATGATACAAGAGGGAATCGCTGCGCTATGACCTCGCCTGCGCCACGCGGACCCTGTCGCCGCGCTTCACGTTGAGGGCCGTCCGTGCGTTCTGCTTGTACAGGAATATCTCCAGGTGCCCCGAGCTGTTGATGATGATGCCGGGCTCGCCCGGCTGCGCCTGGGCATAGAATGTACGCAGTCCGGCGATCTGCCTGTCCTGCAGGAAGAGCGTCACCATGCCCGGAGCCGCGCCGTCAGGCGCCAGATCCCGAAGGTCGGCGTAGGTTATGTTCGTGATAATGTTCCCGAAGCGGTCGATATGTATCACGTGGCCCTCGATGCCGTCAGGCAGCTTTTTCGGCACAGGAACGTTCAATTTCACGAAATCCGTGATCTCGTCCCCGAAATTTCCCGAGGGAATTCCCTTCGTGATCCAGGCAGCCACGGGAGCAAAGATGTCCCTGCCGTGAAAGGTGGGGCCTGGATTCGGGAGGTAGTAGTGGCCTGCCGTGATGTGGTGCACCCGGATGCGCTCGGCCTCGGCATAAATGAGGCTGAAGATGCCATTGTCAGGCCCGACGAAATAGAAGCTCTCTGTCACGACGATGATGGGCCTGCGGCCGCTGCCCACGCCGGGATCAACAACGGCTACGTGCACCGTGCCCTTCGGAAAGTATGTGTAGGCCGCCTTCAGCGTGAAGGCGCACTCCCAGATGTCCTGGGGAGCTATCTCGTGGGTGATATCGACGATCCGGGCCTGGGGATTGGTCGTCAGAATGACGCCCTTCACGGAGGCAGCAAAGGAATCCCTCAGCCCGTAATCAGTGGTGAGCGTGATGATGGATGACATGCGCCCTCCCCGAACCATTCATCCCTTGCCCGAAGATCAGGAGAACGCATCATAGCAAGCCGCGTTTTTGCTGTCAAGTATGCCCGGTGGTGACGGAAAAAAAACGGCCGCCTTTCGGCGGCCTGATCTGTGTACCCACCTGGCTGCGTTTGTCGTCTAGTCGTCTAATTGATCTTTTCTGCCAGCGCCTTGTCAGCGGACCAGGTACCGCCGCCCCTGATGATCAGCGCCGCGGCCATGGCGATCACGAGAAGATGATATTCAAAACCCTCCCCTGCCTGGTTCCCGAACCAGTTCATGAAGAACCCGTGCTTCGCATGCAGCATCGGCACTGCCACCAGCATGACGCTCATGATCCCCAGGGCAGCGACCCGCGTGAACAACCCCACGATGAGGCCGAGGGCGCCGAAGAACTCGGCAATGATCGCCAGAAAGGCGAACAGAGCGGGTATCCCCAACTGGCCCGTGAAGAAGCCCATTGTTCCGCTGAATCCATGGCCTCCGAACCAGCCAAGCAGTTTCTGGGCTCCATGGGGAAAGAACACGAGCCCCAGCATGACCCTCAGCACCAGTGCAGCAGTGTCGTCCTTTGTTGCGATCAACTTCCTGAACATAG
>JBBIHD010000341.1:0-2687 GCA_037447195.1 Nitrospirota bacterium
GATGATTTGTATGCCCTATTATGTTGAATCAAGAAAAAATGTCAACAGAAAACCCTGTCATAGCCCTTCAAATCAACACAAGAGATTGATTGACAACCCTGACTGCATGATCAGCATCCACATTCCGCTCACGCTGCAAACTCTGCAAGCCAGTCCCATCACTCCTTCCCTGGCAAAGCATCCGAGCCCCCGATGACACCCCCGATGACTATGCTTGATAAATAGCACCTGTTCAGGTACAATGCGTCTATTATTGAAGCAGGACAGGTGTTTTCGTCGACCCCTCCCCGCCCGCTCGGCACAGGCGGCCCGATAGAGGCTGAAGGAACATCCCGGTGATCAAGGCACTTCATACTATCGCGGACTATGCCACGGACCGCTTCTCGAAGCTTTTTTTCCGCTATGCCGAGAAACGTTCAAAGCGGGCCATCATCTTTCTCACCATCTGCATACTCACGATCATCCTGCTCTTCGGCTGGATATCCTCAAAGAAAGTGCGCGAAGTGGTCATCGAGGATTTCAACCAGCAGCAGCTCATCCTCGCCCGCCATGCGGCCCTGCAGGCCGAGAAGAACCTTGATATCGCCAAACGGGAAATGCTGATCCTGAGCCAGCACGGGTATCTGCGCGACCCGAATCCGGTCTTTCTGTCGCGCCAGCTGCCGCTTTCCTACTCGCGGCTCGTTGATGAGGGCGTCGTGGCCATCCGCTACTATGATGCCGGGGCGGGAATTATCTATCAGACCGATGCATCGGGCTACAACGTCGTCCGGCCAACAAGGGAGGACCATCAGCTCTATGCTTCAGCGCGGCAATTGAAAGGGTCTCAGCTCTTTCACTTCGCCTCTTCGGTGTCGGCAGGTCCTGACGGGGAATACCGCCAGCTCCTGTCCATTACCAAAGTGGTCCGGCGCGAGGCAGATCGTGACGCGGCGCTGCATTCGGTCCCCCCGCGCGGCGCGCTGATATTCGTGATCGACGCAACGACCGTGGCCGAACGCCTGCTGAAGGAGCTGAAGTCAGGCAAGACAGGCTATGCCTGGATCATAGACGGCAGCGGCACCTTCCTGTACCATCCGGAATCGAGCTTCATCGGAAAGAACGCCTTTGAGGCCCGCAAGGAGCGGCAGCCGGCCATTTCCTTCCAGAGGATCGAACTGATCCAGCAGCAGAAGATGCTGAAGGGGGAGGAAGGCACGAGCTGGTACCTATCGGGCTGGCATCGCGGCATCGAAGGCAATATCCGGAAGCTGATCGCCTACAGCCCCATCCGCATCGCAGCTGCGCCGGAAAAGCTGATATGGTCCGTTGCCGTTGTTGCTCCCATGTCTGAAGTCGAGGGCGCCATCGAGGAAATACAGCTGCGCCAGTATCTGCTCGAAGGGATTATCATCATCGTCATCATCATCGGGAGCCTCATTGCCTTCAGCCTCATGGCCCGCTGGTCAAGTTCCCTGAAGTCCGAGGTGGACCGCAAGACCGCTGAACTCGCAAAATCAGAGAACCAGTACCGCTCCCTCGTCGAGAATGCCAATGACATCATCTTCACTGTTGACCGGGACGGCATCATCACGACCATCAACAAGGCGGGCAGCGCCTTCTTCATGCGGCCCGAGGAGGAGATCGAGGGACGCAATCTCGGAGAGATATGCTTCAACGAAACGAGCGCGGCCCTCCAGTACAAGACCATCGACGAGGTCTTTGCCACGGGCGAGAGCAGGCAGATCATCTATTCTCTCCTGATCAAAGGCGTCGAGTACTGGGTCAGCACGAACTTCAGCATCCTGAGCGACGGGGACGGCAGGCCCGCCTCCGTGCTCGGCATCTCGCGTGACATCACGGCAAGCAAGAAACGGGAGCGTGAAGAACACATGTACCACACCGAGAAGCTGGCCTCCATGGGCACCCTTGCCGCCGGTGTGGCGCACGAGATCAACAACCCCCTCGGCATCATCCTCGGGTTCTCCGACCTGCTGCTGGAGCGTTCACGGCCGGAAACCGAGGAATATGACATGCTCAAGACGATCGAAAAGCACGGGCTGAACGCCAAGCGTGTCGTCGAGAACCTCCTGAGCTTCGCGAGATATTCCGAACACCGGGAAGAGAGCGTTGATGTGAACAAGAACATCGAATCCGTGCTGGTCGTGGTGAAGAACACCCTGCTGCTGAACCGGATCAGGCTGAACAAGCAGCTGCCTGACGGACTTCCGCAGGTCAAGGGCGACCCCGGAGAGCTGCAGCAGGTCTTTCTGAACATCATCAACAACGCCATCCACGTGATGCGCGGCGGCGGCACGCTGACCATCGCCACACGATTGAACGAGGAGAGCGGCCGGGTGGAGATACGGCTCTCGGACACCGGGCAGGGGATCCTCAAGGAGCACCGGAGCAGAATATTCGATCCGCTCTTTACCACCAAGAAGGTCGGCGAAGGCACGGGCCTGGGCCTTTCGGTCACCTACGGCATTGTGACCAAGCATGGCGGGACCATTTCGTTCGAAACAAAGACCCCCGAGGAATCGCCTGCCCACGGCACCACATTCACCATAGAGCTGCAGGCAGTGCAGGAATGACCGCGGAAATGTGTATCCTAATAAAGCAGCCATTGGGACGCGGAAAAAGCGGATTACCACTGAAAAGGCAAATGCTTTTGTCCTGAAAAGCCTTTCACCTTGCAGGTGAGTTCT
>JBBIHD010000342.1:0-2686 GCA_037447195.1 Nitrospirota bacterium
ACACAGTATCAGTATGGAGTGCAGAGTTCGGAGCGTGGAGAGCATTGCTTTCCTCTTGCCGTACATTCCGCACTCCCCCGGCTCCGTTTCGAGAGTCCCGCATCCACTACTATTGGCAAAGGTGCGGGACCCGCCTCCTGTATATATTTGATCCGGGGCGGGCGCATTCGCCACTCCGCATTCGCTACATTTTCTCCGGCGCAGCGACCCCCAGGATGCCCAGAGCGCTTTTAATGACCGTTTTTACCTGCTTCATGAGGAACAGCCGCGCCATTGTGCGGGCGCGGTCTTCGGCGATGATCCGGTGCTTGAAATAATAATTATGCAGCAGTCCGGCAAGGTCCTGGAGATAGAACGTGAGCCGGTGGGGCTCATAGGCCAGCGCCGCCTCTTCGATCAGCTCGGGATACCGGGCTAGCGCCTTGATGATGTTCTGCTCCTCTTCAGCGTCGAGCAGCGCCAGGTCCGCGTCAGCGGACGCGGGAACAGTGATGCCCCGCGCCTCGGCCTCGCGGAAGATGCTGGAAAGCCTTGCATGCGCGTACTGCACATAATAGACGGGGTTCTCCCGCGACTGCTCCTTGGCAACATCGAGGTCAAAGTCGAGGTGGCTGTCCGAACGCCGCGTCAGGAAGATATACCGCGCCGCATCGCCGCCCACATCGTCCATTACGTCCCGGAGCGTGACAAAGTCCCCTGCCCGCTTCGACATGGGAACGGGCTGGCCGTGGCGCATGAGCGTCACGAGCTGGACCAGCAGCACATGGAGCGAATCCTTCGGGTGTCCGAAGGCCTGTATCACCGCCTGCACGCGCGGGATATATCCATGATGGTCCGCGCCCCAGATGTTCACGAGCGAGGCGAAGCCGCGTCCGAGCTTGTTGCGGTGATAGGCTATATCCGTGGCAAGGTAGGTGTAGGTCCCGTCCTGCTTCACCACGACCCGGTCCTTGTCGTCGCCGAAGGCCGTTGACCTGAGCCACAATGCGCCGTCCTGCTCATAGGCATAACCGCGCTGCTTCAGTTCATCTATGGACTGCTGCACAGCGCCGCCTGCAAGCAGCGATGCCTCGCTGAACCACTGGTCGAACCGGACGCCGAAGGCCTCAAGGTCCGCGCGGATCTCGGCGAGCATGGCATCGCGGCCGAAGGCGCCGAACCGCTCTTCGCACTGCTCAAAGGGGACGCGAAGATGCTTCTCGCCGTCCGCCCTGATCAGGGAGCGGGCGATCTCTTCGATATAAGCGCCGTGGTAGCCGTCCTCGGGAAAGGGCGCGTCGTTCCCGAGCGCCTGCTGGTACCGGGCATGGATGGAGCGGGCAAGCAGTTTGATCTGCCGCCCCGCATCGTTGATATAGAATTCCCGGACGACATCGTAACCCACGGCGGCAAGCAGGTTGGCAAGCGCGTCGCCCACCGCCGCCCCCCTGCCGTGCCCTACATGCAGCGGCCCCGTGGGGTTGGCGCTCACATATTCGAGCAGGACCCGCTCTCCCTTGCCGAGGTTCAACAGGCCGAACCGGGAGCCTTCGGCATCGATCTCCAGGAGCGTCTGCTTCCAGCGGTCCTGCTTCAGGAAGAAATTGATGAATCCCGGGCCCGCGATCTCGGTCTTTTCGATCACACTGTCCCGGTCCTGGATATTGGCGATGATGATCTCGGCGATCCTGCGCGGGGCCTGCGCCTCGGGCTTGGCAAGGACCAGGGCAAGCGTTGTTGCCAGGTCGCCGTGGCCTTTCGTCTTCGGCGTCTCGAGGGCGATCGCGGGCTGCTGTACAAGCTTCAACTCCCCTTTCTCTTTTGCGCGCGAAAGGGCTTCAAGCAGGATTTCCGTAAGGGTCTGTTTCATTGAGAGGGGTGCTGCATCGCCCCGAACACGAAGCGCGCGTGCCGCCGCGGTCCCGGGTGCAGACATGCCGGCGGTCGTCTTCCCGACGGCGTGACGGAAGGGCGTGGATGGTTCGATCTCTGGGTCCGCGCGTTCAGTGCGCCTGCGCCTCGTGATTGAGCCGGAAGATACAAGTGAGAAAGTATAACGAATCTCTTCAAAATGTCAACAAAATAATCCCTTTACTTGACCCGGATCCTGTGGTATCGTGAAAGAAGGATGGATGGGAGGCGGGTATGTGGATACAGATGAACGTGAACACCATCCTCTTTGACAGCAGGAACAGCAGCTACATCGTGGTCCTGCGCGATGAGAGCGGCAAGAAGATCCTGCCCATCTGGATCGGCGCGGCCGAGGGCAACTCCATCGCCATGGCGATGAGCAACATGAAAGCGGCGCGCCCCCTGACCCATGATCTTATCACCGCCATATTCGACCGGATGGAGATCGAAGTGGCTCGGGTAGTGATCAGCGACCTGATCGAGAACACCTTCTACGCATCGCTCTATCTGCTGCACAATAACAAGGAATTCCACATCGACTCCCGGCCCAGCGACGCTATCGCCGTCGCCCTGCGGACCGGCTCTGCCATCTTCGTTGAAGAGGACGTTCTTGCCAAACAGGACGCGTCCACCATAGACACCTGGATGAAGAACCTGGGTGAAAGCGGAGGCGGCACCGAGTACAATGCCTGAGGGCCGGGGATGATGAATGAGTGGCGAGAGACGCGATGCGAGTTGTGACTAAAAGGTGAAGAGTTCGGAGTTCGAAGTACCTGCTGAAAGCAATGAGCTAAGA
>JBBIHD010000343.1:0-2675 GCA_037447195.1 Nitrospirota bacterium
ATTACCTTGACCGACTGCAACGCGCCGCATAACGACTTTTTATGCAACGTTAGGGGAAAGCAGGTCGGGAATGAAGGAGAGAATAATGCTGCGGGTCTTTCAGGGCGCTATTCTGGATGGCTGTACGCGTTCAGGACGAGGGCTTGGTTGCAGCCATGGGAGGTCATCGTGTCCGTGATGCAGCCTACTATATATCATATCACCTTTCCCTCATGTACAAGCGCAAAGGCTCGCACCGGACATCCGGAACGGGCCTCAATAGGCATTGAAAGGCATGCAAAAAAGCGGGATGCCGACGGCATCCCGCTTTTGACTGTTCCGATGACTGCTTCTATTTCTTCGCCGCGATGCCCTTCTGGATCGCGTTCACCACGCCGTCGCTGCTGGCCTCCTTGATCGTGAGCAGCATGCCCTTCTTGTCGTAGTAGCCGATGAGGGGCGCCGTCTTATCATTATAGACGTCGAGCCGCTTGGATATGGCCTCCACGGTCTCGTCGGCACGCTGGATCACGGGACTGCCGCACTTCTTGCACTTGTCCCCGGCGGCAGGCGGATTGCTCTTCACGTTGTAGATCTCCTGGCAGGACGTGTTGGAGCAGGTCCGGCGCGTGGTCAGCCGGTCGAGGATCACGTCGCGCGGCACATCGATATTCGCCACCAGGTCGAGCTTGATGTTCAGCTTCTTCAGCAGTTTCTCGAGCTCGTCTGCCTGGGGGATGGTGCGCGGGAACCCGTCGAGCAGGAACCCCTTCTGGCAGTCCTTCTCCTGGAGGCGCTGCTCCATGATGTCCATGATGAGCTTGTCAGGGACCAGGCCGCCGCTGTCCATGTAGCCCTTCGCTTCCTTGCCGAGCGGAGTGCCGGCCTGTACCGCGCCCCGCAGGATGTCGCCTGTCGAGATCTGGACCGAGCCGTCCAGCTTGGTCAGCAGTTTGGCCACCGTGCCTTTGCCTGCGCCCGGCGCGCCGAGAAGAATGATACGCATTTTTGAACCCTCCTCATCGTGAATAATATATGCTCAAGACGCGCATTATGGTATGAAATGGCGGAAAAATCAAGAAGAAATTACTGAGAGGGCATTGGGACGCGGATTAACATGGATTAATGCGGATAAAACTGAAGCCACGGAAGGTTTTAAAAACAGTAGTGAGACGAAGCCTTAGGCCAAGAAAAGATCAAATGTCTCATTTATGATATACGATTTCCTTCGCGTCCTTTGCGCCCTGGCGGTGAACACTTTACCTTTTTCAAGGCGTTACTATCCGTGTTCATCCGCGGCAAATATGCCGCCTTGCTGATCTCCGCTGAAGAGAGAGGGACGGTCCCCCCTGGAACCAAAGGGGACTGTCCCTCTATCTACTTTATCCCGTAGCTCTTCAGCTTTTCCTGGAGCGTGGACCGGGATATGCCGAGGGCACGGGCCGTGGATGACCGGTTGCTGCCTTCGTCCCGGAAGACCTTCAGGATGTACTCCCGCTCGATCTCGCGCAGGGGCTTTTTGTCGAAGCAGATGCGGTCCGGCGATGGGGCTGCGAACCCCGGAGCTATAATATCACCGGCGATCTCGCGCGGCAGCAGCTCAACGCCCATGACCGTGCTTTTTGTCAGCACCATGGCGCGCTCCACCACGTTCCGCAGCTCCCGCACATTGCCGGGCCAGCCGTAGGCCTGCATGGCGCCGCCGCACTCGGGTGCGAACCCGGTGACGTTCTTCTTGAGCGTATCGTTAAAATGCTGGATAAAGTAATCGGTCAGTGCGGGGATGTCATCGCGCCGTTCGCGCAGGGGCGGGAGCGTGAGAGGAAACACCTTCAGCCGGTAATAGAGGTCCTCGCGGTACCGGCCCTCTTCCACGGCCCCGGCCAGGTCCCGGTTCGTGGCCGCGATGATGCGTACGTTCACCCGGATGTCCCGGGTGCCGCCCAGCCGCTTGAAGGAGCGCGTCTCCAGGACGCGCAGCAGTTTTGCCTGCACGGCCAGGGGCATCTCGCCGACCTCGTCCAGAAAGACCGTGCCGCCGTCGGCAACCTCCAGCAGCCCCCGCTTCCGCTCACGGGCGTCGGTGAAGGCGCCCCGCTCGTGGCCGAACATCTCGCTCTCGAGCAGCGTATCGGAGAGCACCGAGCAGTTGATGTCCATGAAGGGCCGGTCGCGCCGGGGGCCCCGGCGGTGGATCTCCCGGGCGGCAAGCTCCTTGCCCGTGCCGCTCTCTCCCAGCAGAAGGACCGTGGTGTCGGCGTTCTCGGCCATGAGGTCGATCATGTGATGCAGCCGCTGGATATCCATGGAGACGCCCACGAGGGGGTGGTCCAGCATGCTGCGATAGTAGACATTCTCGATCCGGAGCTTCCGTGTTTCGACGATCCGGTCCATGAGCGCATCGAGCTCGGCGAGCTTGAAGGGCTTGATGAGGTACTGCTCAGCGCCCAGCTTGATCGCCTCAACGGCGTCGGAGATCACGCCATAGGCGGTCATCATGACGATCGATGCCGGGCTGTTCCGCTCCTTCAGGTCCCGCAGCGTCTCGATCCCGGCCGTCATCGCGAGCGGGTTCCCGGAGAGCGTCCCGGCCTGGTACACGGGCCCGGCGGGCGCGACGAGCTCCATGATCTCGCGCCGGCCGCCGTAGGCCCCGACCGGAAGCCCGCCGCCGATGACCTTGCCCAGCGTCGTCA
>JBBIHD010000344.1:0-2666 GCA_037447195.1 Nitrospirota bacterium
GCACAGAATGAACAATAGGACCGTACTCGTTCTCATACCTACCCTCCACTGTCCGGCATTTGCACTTTCCAATTTACAAGTTTCAATTGCGCTTTATGCGGGTCAGGGCAGTTCCGGCGAAAAAGGAAATTCCTCGGCCAGAAAAGCCCGCAGCGCAAAGACGCCGAGCGACACCAGGCCCCACAGCAGGCCGACCACCACGCCGGCATCCACGATGCCCCTCCAGGGCTGCGGCAGCAGGCGCACCAGCAGGACAAGAGCAATGATCCCGGCCGTAACGGAAATGGAGGTGATCTGTCTTCTTGGCGTCGTGTGCAGGAACCCCATGCAGAAGAGCGGAGCAAGCGCGGCATGAAGGGGGCGCGGATGCATCTTGAGATACAGCGCCCGCGCCGCGACGCGCGGCGAAAAACCCTTCTGGAAGGCCCGGTATCCCTCGGAATAGGCCATGAGCAGGACGATGGCGGCCAGCGCGAGCCAGTGGTTCCACTGAAAGGAATAGGAGAAGGCATCGATGGCAAGCAGCAACAGCCGGTACACGGCGCTCCCGAGCAGCAGCGCGACCCCTGTCAACCCCCAGAATGCCGCCACCATGCCGGATATCTCGGAACCTGTTCTTGTCTTCCCCGAATGCACGAGCAAAGTATAGCCATCCCCTCTCGCGCTGTCAACAGGCATTCGAAACGGAAAAAAAACGGAGCAGCATTATCAGCTGCTCCGGATACTGTTATCCTGAACGGGACCTGTCCGGTCAATCGTTCCAGCGATGCCGCCCGCCCCGTTCGTAGGAATTCCCGCGCTCCGAACGATCGTAGCGCTGCTGTCCGTATTCACGATGATCAGAGCGTTCCCGCAGCCTCCTGGTCCCGTAGCTGTCGTCATAGTAAGCGCCGCGGGGTTCCAGTGCTTCCCGCAGGGATGAGCGATCATGCCTTGGTTCCGACCTGCGATAGTGATGGGGCATGCTCAGCAAAGCCGCAGGCACCCGGCGGGGAGCCACATGATACCACGGCCCGCCGTACCCCGCAGCGATATACCAGGCGCCCTGATAGGGCCGGTACCAGTATCCGTCTAAGAAGAAAAGGTCCGCGCCCACCTGGGGAGCATAATAGACCGCTGTTCCCGGTATCACCATGAGCGACGGTGAAGCCACGATCATGATGCGCGGCAGCGGGACCGACAGGGCGAACCTGAAGCCGGCTTCGCTCCGGACCGGTGCGGCCAGCATCAACGCGAACAGCAGGCCTCCTGCAAGTAAACCGATGTAAGTGTTCTTTCTCATGACATGCCCTCCTTTCAGCGCAGCGTACTTCTTGAAGGTGCTGCTCTGCCCGATGATGATCGCACGCTGCATTGTGAGTATACTGACACTGTACCGCTGCGAAGGGCCTGCGTAAAGTGAATAGTACCCTTTGACGGGCATGAAATGAGGTGAATTGTACCAGGGAGAAGTGAAGAAAGACTGACAACCAGCAGACGTTGCGCAGAAGGCTGATGCATCTTCATCAGCCTTCGCGCATTCTCACACGCAGACAGGATGCAGTCCAATCAGAGTTATTAATCGTCTCACAATCCCTCCTAGCCTCCCTTTTCCAAAGGGAGGGACACCCCTCTTTGGCAAAGAGGGGCGGGGGAGATTTTTCAATATGTCGCTTCTACTGTGAGATCATAATATTTACTGATTGGGAGGGGAAGTCAGCGGGGTCCAGATGTCCAACTCCGGTGAAGGCTTCGGTTGGAATTCCCAGAGATCGTTTAGACCGACCGTTGCGCCGCTGGAAGCGTAGCCGCCGTAGACATACATCTTGTTGTTATGCATTACAGCGCTGTGGGCGGCCCGAGAGGCCGGTGCCGTGATTATGTCGTCGGGGTTCTCGGTCCAGTTCTCTGCAGCAAAATCATAAAGCCATATCTTGTTCGATGTGCTCCCAACTCCGCCGAAGACATACATCATGCCAGCCTCAATCACAGCGGTATGCTTTGACCGGGCTGCTGGGATCGGACCATCAAGCACGGCGGGCGCTATCGGTATATTTGCCCAAGAACCCCCAGACAATGAATATGACCAAAGCTCATTCAAAACAGTATTGTTGCCTGTCGTGGTGTTTTCGCCAAAGCCGCCAAATACATACATCGTGCCGGATTCAATCACTGCGCTATGAAATGCACGCCTTGATGGGCCTGAATTCTGCAGCACGCATGACCCTTCGAGAGTACATTTAAGCAGTTGGCCTGAATAGCCAGCTTGATTATAGCCACCGAATATATAGATGTCAGTTCCATCCATGACAGCAGAATGGCCCGACAAAGCAGGCATGTTCGCCGGGGTCACGGCTGACCAAGTTCCCTCTCCAGTACCTGGCGTATACTTCCAGATGTCACTATAAAAGACCGGAGCAGATAGGTTGGTACCGTCATACCCCCCGAGAACATACATAGCTGTTCCATCCGTAACAGCAGCGGCGTATGTTCGCGCACCGGGCCCTGGTGTTGCGGGGCTCTTCTGCGTCCATGTATCAGAGATGAAATCATACTGCCAGAGCTCGTTCAAAAAACTGCCATTGCCCAGGCCGCCGAACACGTACATCTTGCCGCTTATGACCACTGCGGTATGGGCGCGCCTTCCTGAGTCAGGAGTGGCAGGCGTAAAATCGCTTCCACAGCCT
>JBBIHD010000345.1:0-2663 GCA_037447195.1 Nitrospirota bacterium
CCCGACCATTCTTTTCATTGCCGTTTTCATACCCAGCGGGTGCAGCGAGAAGGACCTCCGCCGCCTGGGTTTTTTTCTGCTGCGATGCCTTCCCGGGGAACGGACTGCAGTTGAGCCCCCCGGATCGCATGCCGCCGGTTCCAGTGGCCCGTCAATCCATTATTCTACGTGCCGTACGAGGTGTTGCTGAGTGCGCGGGAGAAGTCGGTAGATGATATGATGGATGTCGGGTCCTATCCCGCAGACGCAGAGCAAAAAGCGCAAGAATCCGCCCGTGAGGAAGAAGCCCCCGCCCAGAAGGGTCTCGATGCGATCAAGTACTATCTCAAAGAGATCCGCAAGACCCCGCTGCTCACCTTTGAAGAAGAACAAGCCCTCGCCAAACGGATCGAACAGGGCGATGAAGCGGCCCGTGCCAACATGATCGAGGCCAACCTGCGTCTTGTCGTGGCCATCGGCAAGAAATACATCAACCGGGGCCTGCAGTTCTCGGACATCATTGAAGAAGGAAACCTCGGGCTCATACGGGCCGTCGAGAAGTTCCAGTACGAGAAGGGCTTCAAGTTCAGCACCTACGCCTCCTGGTGGATCAAGCAGTCCATTGAGCGGGCCATCGTCAACCAGACGCGGACGATCCGGCTGCCCGTGCACATCGCAGAGATCGTGAATGCCTACCTGCGGACCGTTCGCCAGCTCACCCAAAAGCTGGGGCGGGACCCGCAGATTGATGAGGTCGCGAAGAAAATGCGCATCACCATCGATAAGGCCAGGAGCATCTCGCAGGTCGTGCGCGAGACCTATTCGCTGGACATGCTGATCGGCGACCAGGAAGAAGACACGCTCAAGGACATCATCCAGGACAGCAGCGCCATTTCGCCGGCAAGCTTTTCCGACGACATCCGCAGGCGCGAGCATATCGACGAATGGCTTACGCAGCTCTCGGTGAGCGAGCGGAAGGTCATCGAGCTGCGGTTCGGCCTGAACGACGGCGAGCCCAAGACCCTCGACAGCATCGGCAAGGAGTTCGGGATCACCCGCGAGCGGGTGCGCCAGATCGAGACGCAGGCGCTGAACAAGCTCCGGGCCATCACGAAGCGGAAGAAGATCGACCTGGAAGGAATGTTGTAACGAATGCGGAATTCGGAATGCGGAGTGCGGAATGAACGATTGTTTTTCCGGTTTTCACTCCACATTCGACACTCCGCAATCCGCACTGAAAATCGCCCCTGTAGCTCAGGTGGATAGAGCAGCGGTTTCCTAAACCGCGTGCCGGGTGTTCGAGTCACCCCAGGGGCACCATACCATCAAAGACGTGCCGTGCCGGACCGTTATTGCCCCGGAAGCACCGGTTTTCCCGGCTCAAGGGACCGGTAAAGCGCAGCAGAAATGTGAGCGCTCTGGCAGGATTCTCATAGCTCCGGACCTGCCTGACCGTTGCGAGCCTCGCGCCTGACTGGGCCCATGGTCTGCAACGGCAGTGCGCAGGTCGTGGTATTTGAAAACTGAGCGTATTTGCCTTCCCGCGCCTTGAGCAAAGCCGCTTGGGGCCGGAGTGCGCTGCTCAACCATCTCTGCACCAAAAAACACAGCAGATCCATCCCGCTGATACTCCCGTTCAACCCATCCCCCGGCAGACCCAGACGGTGCCAAGAGACCGCCATCCATCAGCGCAGGGACCATGCATCGCTCGAATCAACGCACGTACAGGCGTAAGCGCCTGAAACTACCTATAGAAAAGAGGGAGAAAGAATGAAAACAAGCCTGTTAAGCGCAGTGGTGTTCTTGTGGTGTGTCATGCTTTCCCCGGCCCATGCCGGGCAGGGAGATTTCAACATCCGCACAGCGCCGGTGAGCGCCCTCATCGGCATCGGCAATGTGGAGATCGACTATGCCGTGACCTCGAAATTCGCCATCGGGCCGACGGTCTACCGGTATAATGTTGAAATTTCCCACACGGATTTTCAGAATTCCCTTTATGGCGGGCGGCTGAGCTACTATTTTAAAGAGGCGATGGAGGGCGGGTGGCTGGCGAGCTTGACGGCGTCCTTCGGCAAGTTCAAGGTCACCCGGGACATCAGCGGGAGGGAGTTCTCGACCTCAACGAGTACGCGCGTGTATACGGCGCTGATCTCCTACCAGGCCATGTGGAAGCATTTCAATATAACGACCGGCATCGGCGCTTCCTATTTTTCCCTGCCCGAAACAGTCATCGGCTACAGCGGCATTGATATTCTGACGATCGACACGTCCTTTCTGAGCGGTTACACGCCCAATGCCGAATTCATGATCGGCTGGCGGTTTTGATGCTTTTGAAACAGGGACAGGCCCCCTTGATGCCCGGGGGGCAGCCCCTTTATTCCGTATCTAAACAGATTGTCGGCGAACTGTCACCCTGCATGGCGCGGCTACAGCGGGCGCAATCGGGATTATCAACAGACTGTTCGGACAGCAGGCATCGTTGCGGATCGAATCTGCTCAGGGAGCAGAATAAAGTTGTCCGGCGGCCCAGGTTTTTGTTCGTCTCCATGCCTGATCGCTAATACTTTCGCCCTACCCAAAAAATACCCCGCCAATTATCCGTTTCTTTTAAAAAAATATCTTTACATTAGAGCCACTTGCAAAAGTGCTGAGATAGGCGTTTTTTTGGTGAGAAGGTAGGTTTT
>JBBIHD010000346.1:0-2596 GCA_037447195.1 Nitrospirota bacterium
TTTGCGGCAAATCCTAGTCCAGAATATCTGAATCAGAAATCATGCCAACAATCAAAACTGCTCTTAAAATATTGCTTAGTGCGTCGTGCTAAGTATTCGGCGTTTGCTTTAATGCACTCTGTTGATGATGTACTTCGCCAGCTCCCGCAGCGGGTCAGCTTTCCGGTCAAAACCCTTCAATGCACCAAGGGCGTTGTCAACTACCTCCCGCGCCCTTCGGCGCGACTCGTCAAGTCCGTAAAAGCTCGGAAAGGTCTTCTTGCCTTTTTTAAGATCGCTTCCGATGTCCTTCCCGAGCGTCTCCTGCGTCGAGGTGATATCGAGTATGTCATCGGCGATCTGAAAGGCCAGGCCCGTCATCTCGGCGTACCGCGTGAGCGCCAGGTACTGCGGCTTTGCCGCCCCTGCGTAAATCGCGCCGACCCTGACCGACGCGCGTATCAGGGCGCCGGTCTTGTGCGTATGGATATATTCCAGCGTCGGGAAATCGATCTCTTTTCCCTCGGACTGCATATCCACGACCTGGCCGCCCACCATGCCGAACACTCCCGATGCCGTTGCTATCTCCTTGATGATCGAGAGAAGCGCGCTTGCCGGCAGGGTTCTTTGCAGCTTCGGGTCTGACAGCACCTCAAAAGCCATGGTCAGCAGGCCGTCGCCGGCCAGGACCGCCACCGCGTCGCCGTATACCTTGTGGCACGTAGGCCGGCCGCGCCTGAAATCGTCATTATCCATGGCAGGCAGGTCGTCATGGATCAACGAGTAGGTGTGGATGAGCTCCAGCGATGCCGCAATGGGCAGTACACCCGCAGTCTTTGCGCCGAGGGCCTCGGCCGCGGCAATGGCAAGCACCGGCCGGACCCGTTTCCCGCCGGCAAAGAGACTGTAGCGCATTGCTTCGTGGATGACCGCCGGAAAGGCCGTAGCCGGCGGCATGAGCTTCTCGAGCGTCCGGTCAACAGCCTCTTTCTTCTTTGTCAGATAGACCTTGATGTCCATGTAGGGTAAAGGGCCGATTGCTGCGGATGCACGCCGAAAGGATACTACTCGTCCGCTTCTTCGTCAAAGGGTCTGGCCTTCACCTTCCCCGAAGAGTCCTTCACGAGGATCTCGACCGTGCGCTCCGCTTCGTCAAGACGCCTGGTGCAGAGCCTGGACAGCTTCACTCCCTCTTCAAACAGCTTGAGCGACTGCTCCAGGGGGAGGTCGCCCTTCTCGAGGTCCTTGACGATTTCTTCAAGCCTGCCGAGGGCAGCCTCGAACTTCTTTTCCGCCATGCGCCCTCTCACTTTACTGCGTCCGGTCGCGCAACGCAGGGGATGAAGTGGGTAAATTATAGCTCGAAAAACAGGGGGAATGCAAGGAAAAATCGCGGAAACTGCCCCGTTGCTCTTCGGCCCGAAGAGTGCCGGCCCCACCCAGGCACCATGCATGATCACGATACTGCCCCGGGACAACGAGCGATCCCGACATAACGCGAGAAAGGCATTGACCGGAACCGGGTGGAGTGTTACGATGCGGCTGGAAGTAAATTCCATACGCAGGGGGCGCTGCCATGAGCGACAAGAAAAAGATCGATCTGAACTCCTGCCTCGATGAAGAACAGGTGCGCGTCCTGATCGATCTGGAGGCAACGACGCGCCAGAGCATCGCCAGCCTCATGCGCGAGAGCCTGGAGCTCTATGTGCGCTTCAAGAAAGGCGAAGCAGCCTATGAGGAATCGCTCCCTGCGCCCGTCATTTTTGAAAGCTCTCCTGACCGCGACGGCAACAGCTAGGGATCGCCCCCGCTGTCATCGTCCACTACCCGCGATACTATCTCCCCGCTCCTGAGCCGCGTTCCCAGAAGGTCCCCTGCCTTCACCTGCTTCGCTTCAGTCACGATCTCCCGGCCGGGAAGCCTGGCCGTTATGCTGTAGCCCCGCGCAAGGACCCCCAGGGGATTGAGGTGAGCGAGGCCCGCGGCAAGCGCGGCAAGCCGCGCCTGGTCCCTGCGCATATGATGGCGAAGCCCTGTTGCCAGCCGTCCGAACAACTCGTCGACGCGCTGCGCCTGCTGCTCCAGCCTTCTCCTCGGGTCCCCGATGATCCGGACCTTCTCCCTCACCAGCGCCCGCAGCAGCTCGATTCTCTGGCGCATGCCGCGGATCATCCGGGCCTCATGAGCGGCAATGAACTCCCGCAGGTTCTCTTCACTCTCCACCACCATCTCGGCGGCTGCTGAAGGCGTGGGCGCCCGAAGATCGGCGACGAAATCAGCGATCGTGTAGTCCGTTTCATGCCCGACAGCAGAGATGACGGGAATGCGGGACGCCGCGATCGCCCGGGCCACCGCTTCTTCATTGAAGGCCCAGAGGTCTTCCAATGAACCGCCCCCCCTGCCGACGATCATGACATCGACGGTCTTCATGGCGCAGACGGCGCGATAGTCGGCGGTGACCACGCGCCTGCCGGCGCGCACTGCGGCATCGGCCCGACCTGCCGTGGCAGCCTCAACGATGTCGCCCTCCACCATGCCGATGGAATATGCTGCGCGTGCTCGCGCCAGATCAATGTCCGCCGTCGCGACAACCTCAATGCCTTGCATCATGTGCGTC
>JBBIHD010000347.1:0-2310 GCA_037447195.1 Nitrospirota bacterium
GATCGGCAGATGAGGGGCCGCGGCCGCCCCTGCAGGGCAGAGGGCCGGGAACGGTTGAAGGACAATGTCATTTAACGAGATCATCGGCCACGAGAGGCCGCTTACCGTGCTCAAGCGGGCGTTGAGCAGGAATGCCCTGGCCCATGCCTATCTGTTCTCAGGCGATGAGGGCATCGGCAAGCGGACCACGGCCATTGCGCTGGCCGCGGCGGTAAACTGCAGCGACCCGGGGCCGGAGGGCGGGTGCGGCGAATGCAGTGCCTGCCGCAAGGCCGCGGCGTCCACGCATCCCGATGTTCACTTTCTCCAGGCCGACGGCGCGGAGATCAAGATCGACCAGGTGCGCCAGGCGCAGGCGGACCTGGCGCTCAAGCCCTTCGAAGGACGGAAGAAGGTGCTGATCGTCGACGGCGCTGATGGGCTGAATCAATCGGCTGCGAACGCCTTTCTGAAGACGCTCGAAGAGCCGCCCGGCGACGCGCTGATCGTTCTCGTAACGTCAAGGCCCGCAAGCCTGCTGCCGACCATCCGCTCGCGCTGCCAGGAGGTCGCCTTCCGTCCCTTTTCCCGGCGGGTGCTTGCCGGGATCCTGGTTCAGCAGCGCGGACTTGGGCAGGAAGACGCGCTGCTCGCCGCATCCCTTGCCGGAGGAAGCCTGGGCCGCGGCCTGTCCCTGGATGTGGACGCGGAGCGGGCGGACAGGGAGGAGTCTCTCAGGTTCTGGTGGTCCCTTGAGGCCATGGGGCCCGCGGAGGTTCTCGCGGCAGCGGACATGCTCGGCAAGGACCGCGAGCGCTTCGAGCGGCTGCTGCGGGTCGGGGAAGAATGGCTCCGTGACGCCCTGGTGTATCAGGCAACGGCCGATGACGGCCTGCTTGTCTCCACGGAGCATCGGGACATGCTGCAGGCGTGGTGCAATCGGTTCTCGCTTCCGCGGTTGCTCGAGGACATGAGGCGCATCACGTCCAGCCGGGCCATGCTCGACCGCCGCGCGAACGCTCAGCTTGTGGCGGAGGAATTGTTCTTCTCCCTGACTGCTGCCGCATGAAAACAGGGATTGTCCCCTTTGAGTTAGAGGGACTGTCCCTGTCTTAAGCACAGGCGTATCTCGCAAAGCCGCAAAGGTTGGAACGGCGGTCAGGAGTCAGCAACTGACGGCTGCCAGCACGTTGGTGCGATAGTCGGGTTATGGTCAGGCGGCCACGGCCGCCCTTGAAAAAAGAGAGCAGGGTCTTTTCAGATGAAAATAGCAGGCGTCCGTTTCAAAGATAACTGGAAGGTCTACGATTTTGACGCTTCCGGCGTGGAGATCATTGTCGGCGACAGCGTGATCGTGGAATCGGACCGCGGGCAGGGCTTCGGCCGCGTGGTGAGGCTGAAGGAAGCGCCCGACGCCGCAGGCGTTGAGGTCGGGATCGAGGCTCCCCGCGAACCGGAGCGTCCGCAGTCCCGGCAGCACGAGGAAGAGATCGAACTGCCGCTGCCGGGCGAAGAGGAGGAGGCCGAGGCGCCCCCCGAACCGGAGCGTCCCCGGACCCGGGAGCAGGAGGTTGAGGTCGAATTGCCGCTGCCCGGGGATGAGGAAGAGCCGGTCCCCGCCGAAGGCGGCGAGAAGCCGGAGCAGCGAAGA
The DNA here is from genome assembly GCA_037447195.1 of Nitrospirota bacterium. Taxonomy (GTDB): domain Bacteria; phylum Nitrospirota; class UBA9217; order UBA9217; family UBA9217; genus GWC2-57-13. The sequence continues at coordinate 1,631 of JBBIHD010000347.1, forward strand.
GGGCAGCGTTCCCTCCGCAAGATCATTCGCAAGGCGAACGAGCAGGACCGTGCGAAAGAGGAAAAGAACCGCGAGGGCGAGGCGGTCGCGTTCGAGGTCTGCAGGGATCTTATCGAGGAGCGCGAGCTCCCGATGAAGCTCATTCGCGTGGAGTATTCCTTTGACGGCGCGCGGGCGACCTTCTTCTTCTTTTCCGAGAACCGCGTTGATTTCCGCGACCTCGTCAAGGAGCTCGCCTACAAGCTCAGAACGAGGATCGAGATGCGTCAGATCGGCGTGCGCGACGTGGCGCGCATGATCGGCGGGTTCGGGCCCTGCGGACGGGAGCTCTGCTGTTCATCCTTTCTCCGGAACTTCGAGCCGGTGTCGATCCGCATGGCGAAAAAACAGGAAATGGTCCTGAACCCCGCGAAGATCTCGGGGGTCTGCGGCAGGCTGCTGTGCTGCCTGTCCTATGAATACCAGATGTATGACGACATCAAGAAGGACCTCGCCGAGCTGCGCAGTTCCAAGATCAGGGAAAAGAAGGATGAGGAAGAGCGCCGCATGGCCGAAGAGCGCCGGGAGGCCGAGGAACGGCGGCTCAGCGCGGAACGGAAGCAGCAGGAGGAGCGGCGCCAGCGCGAACTGGAACGCGAGGAAGCGCGTCGACGCGCATGAGGATCTGCCGTCGGAGCATC
>JBBIHD010000347.1:2323-2588 GCA_037447195.1 Nitrospirota bacterium
CAGCGCGAGCAGAAGGCAGGGGGAAAGCCGGAGCGGCAGGGCGGGGAACAGCAGCGGCCCGAGGGCGCAAAGACGCAGCAGCAAAAGCCCGCGGCCCGGCCGCAGGCGGCTCCTTCGACGGAACAGCCCGAAGCGGCCCAGGGGGAAAAAAGCAAGCGCCGCAAGAAGCGCCGGTTCTGGCGGAAAAAGAAGACGCAGGGAGGAGAAGGAAAGCCGCCCACGCAGGGCTAGCGCGCAGCGCGTGCGGTCCTGCCACCCGGCCTCC
>JBBIHD010000348.1:0-885 GCA_037447195.1 Nitrospirota bacterium
ATTATACGTAATTAAACAGACTGAAAGTAACGGTTCATTCATTCTTCTTTCTCTGGGCGAGACTGCTTCTGCCCAAGCTGGTCCCGGGCGCGAATGTGGTACTTGCCTCAAACCCTCTCTTATCGCACATCGTGTCGTCCGCGCTCTCCGATGCCGGCCTGGAACGCAGGGGCGAGATCATCCGGCTGGTCATGACCATGAGGGGCGGCGACAGGCCGAAGGCCGCCCACAAGGAATTCAAGGACGTGAGCGTCATGCCCCGGTCTATGTGGGAGCCCTGGGTGCACTTCAGGAAACCGATCGATGGCAGGGTACAGGACAATCTCAGAAAATGGAAGACCGGCGGCTTCCGGCGGCCGGGACACGACAAGCCTTTCGGCGACGTGATCGCATCAGCACCGACCCGGACGAAAGAACGCGCTTGCGCCCCGCATCCGAGCCTCAAGCCGCAGGAATTCTTACGCACTCTCGTTCGGGGCGTGCTGCCGCTCGGTGAAGGCGTTGTCGTTGACACGTTTGCGGGGGCGGGCTCGACGCTGGCGGCGGCTGAAGCGGTGGGCTATCAGAGCATCGGAATTGAAAAAGACCTGCATTATTTCAACATGGCGAGGAAGGCAATACCGAAGCTCATTAAATTTCAAACTATCGCTTGAGTCATAGCCGATATATCCAGTTATTCCTGAGCTTCGCGATACCGTCCTTATGCAGTGTTGCCGTCCGGGTACCCAATTCCCCTCTTGGATTCTTCCTGAAATCATCTACCGTGACCTTGCCCAAATAAATCTCCGTGAACGTCATGGGTCTTCTTTTGGATGCGGGCTCTGTCCCGGTGTCGACATCGTACACAAATACGCACATCCACTGGTCCCGCGCCCCATGGGTGTC
>JBBIHD010000348.1:902-2576 GCA_037447195.1 Nitrospirota bacterium
GTCTTAATCTCGATGCCTTCCGAGCCTGCTTTTACGGCATTGTCCGGGTATTTCCCCTGAACGATGAGATCGGGATGACCGTTAAAGTACTTATTTTCCGTAAGCGTTCGCGAATGCTTTGCCATGCTCGCCGAAATCATATCCGACAGCACCCCTGACATGATCGCTGGACGCAGCATATCGTCGAGTCGTTGAAGACCCTTTTTCGACAACTGCGAGTTTACGTCGAAAAAGAAATCATAGACGTCCTGCATCGCCATCTCGAAATCCTTCAACCGCAACTCATAAGGCAATTGAGCTTTGCGGTTGAATTTGGACGCATCAACGGCATTGCGCTTTATCAGCAGACCCCTCGTAGCCACGCGTTATTCAGCCTCACATCCAAACTCATTAAAAGCAAAATCGCAAAATACTATCACCGGGAAGAGAGTACTACAAGAACAGTTAAATGGCAATAAAAAACCGGGACCTTCATACGAAGATCCCGGCCCTGCGCTCACATGGTTATGGGTGGATAGCTTAGATGTCGTAATAGAGGAAGAACTCATAGGGATGGGGCCGCAACCGGAGCGCGTCCACTTCCTTGGTCCGCTTGTAGTTGATCCACATCTCGATGGCGTCCTTGGTGAACACGTCGCCCTTCAGCAGGAAGTCGTGGTCCGCCTCGAGGTTGTCCAGGGCCTCCTCGAGCGAGCCCGGCATGGACGGCACACCGGCCAGTTCCTCGGGCGCCATATCGTAGATGTCCTTGTCCAGGGGCTGGCCCGGATCGATCTTGTTCTCGATGCCGTCCAGGCCGGCCATCAGCATGGCAGCGAAGGCCAGGTATGGATTGCAGGACGGGTCAGGGAACCGCACCTCGACGCGCTTCGCCTTGGGGCTGGCGCTGTACATGGGGATCCGGATCGAGGCCGAGCGGTTCCGGCTCGAATAGGCCAGGTTCACCGGCGCCTCGAAGCCCGGCGTGAGCCGCTTGTAGGAGTTCATGGTCGGGTTCGTGAAGGCCGCGATCACCTTGGCGTGCTTCAGGATGCCGCCGATGTAGTGCAGCGCCATCTGGGACAGGCCCGCGTACTGGTCGCCGTGGAACAGGGGCTTGTCTCCCTTCCAGATGGACATGTGCGTATGCATGCCCGAGCCGTTGTCGCCGAAGATGGGCTTGGGCATGAAGGTCACGGTCTTGTTATGGCGCTTCGCCACGTTCTTGATGATGTACTTGAAGTACATCACCTGGTCGGCGCACTTGACGAGCGAGTTGAAGCGGATGTCGATCTCGGCCTGGCCGGCGGTGGCCACTTCGTGGTGCTGGCGCTCCACGTAGATGCCGACCTTCTGCATCTCGGCCACCATCTCGGTCCGGAGGTCCTCCTGGCTGTCAATGGGCGGCACGGGGAAGTAGCCTTCCTTGTGGCGCGGCTTGTAGCCCAGGTTCGGATTCTCGACGCGGCCGGTGTTCCAGACGCCCTCGACGCTGTCGATGTGGTAGTAGCCCTCGTGGGAGTTCTGGTCAAAGCGCACGTCATCGAAGATGAAGAACTCCGGCTCCGGCCCGATGTAGCAGGTGTCGCCGGCGCCCGACGACTTGAGATAGGCCTCGGCCTTCTGGGCGATGTGGCGCGGATCGCGGGAGTACCGCTCCTTCGTGATGGGGTCCACGATGTTGCAGATGAGCGA
>JBBIHD010000349.1:0-2561 GCA_037447195.1 Nitrospirota bacterium
TACTGAACGATGTCGTGAACGTTAATTTTGTGAACGATGTCCTGAACGTTGTCACCTATCCCCTTCCTGAATGCCCGACCCTGCCGCAGTCTCGATCACCCACTTCACGGGCCCGCCGGAGGGATAGAGCTCCCTGCTGCCGGGAAGGCAATTGCGGTATACGCGAATGACAATGCCCTGCTCATTCACAAAGATGATATCAATGGGAAAGGTGACCGTGGCCATCCAGAACACGGCCGGTTCGGGTTTTTGATAGATAAAAAGCGCCGCCTCTTCGGCCTGTAAGGGGCGAAAGCCCTGCAGTCCCCTGGAACGCAGCGCATCGGTATCGCACAGCAGCACCACGCGGAAATGTAACGGCTTCAGGCCAGGGTCTCGCGGCGTTATGGTAATCACCTGTTCGCTCGCGGTCCTCCCCGCCTGCGCCCGCTCTGCAGCAGCGGCCTCACCGCTCAGCAGCACCAGGGTCAGGATGCCGATGGCCAGCGTGATGGCCGTGATGATGGAGCCCACGCGGAAATATTCCATGAACCCGATCTCCACGCGGCGCCGCGCCTGCTGAACAACGATCAGGTTCGCCACCGACGCGATGAGCGTGAAATTACCGGCCAGCGTGCTGCTCATGGCCAGGGTGAGCCACAGGACCTTAGAGCCTCCCAGGGAGAGCACAAAGGGCTTCAGCAGCATGACTGCAGGCACGTTGCTCACCAGGTTCGAGAGGATGAATGAGAGGAGAGAGAGCCCCATGATCTGTCCTGCGAGCGGATATCGCGAGAGATCGCCCACGCGCCCGATGACGGCGTCGGCAAGGCCCGAGGCCTCGACGCCGTGCATTACGACAAAGAGCCCGGCAAAGAACAGCAGCAGCGTCCAGTCAACGCCCCGCAGGATGCGCTCCGTCCGCACCCGGCCTATCAGGAGCATGGCCGTGGCCCCGGCAGCGGCAACGAGCGAATAGGGATGCCCCAGCGAGAACCCGAGCAGCACCGCCGCGCTGATGATGAGCGACTTGATCAGCAGCGGCTTGCGCACCCGGTAAGGCGGCGTGGCAGCACGGAGCGAGAAGGGACGGGACGCAAGCTCCTTGCGGTATGCGAATCTGATCACCAGCACGCAGACAACGAGCCCGAAAAGCGCTGCCGGCGCCAGGGCTGCGAGAAAATCCAGATAGGGTATGCGTGATGTCACGGCGATCAGCATGTTCTGGGGGTTACCTGTTGCCGTCATGACGCTCCCCACGTTCGAAGAGGTAGCGAGCACCAGCAGATAGGGAACGGGGTTCACGCCGAGTTGGAAAGCGATCTCCAGGATGATCGGCGTGTAGAGCAGGCAGATCGTGTCGTTCACGAAGAATGCCGAAAGGATGCCCGAGGTGATGGCAATGAAGGCCATGAGCTGCAGGGGCGTGCGGGAGAGGCTCAGGATCCGGTCCGCCATGAGCTCGAAGAAGCCCGCGGCCCGCAGATAGACCGTGATGATCATCATCCCGAGCAGCAGCACCAGGGTGCGCAGGTCAACTGCCCGGAACGCCTCGTCCAGCGACAGCACGCCGAAGACCACCATCAGCACCGCGCCCACGAGCGCGCCCGCCGGCCGGTCGATGCGGATACGGGGGATCTGGCGCAAGCCGATGAAGATGTAGGTGATGATGAAGATGATGAGCGCGGTGATCATGAGGTGGAGTTTACTCCGTTAGAAATTTCTGCCAATTCCGCTGAGCGGATAAATGTACCTTCTATTTCTATCGGAGTTTACCATGGAAGCCTGAAGGAGTCCAGCAGGTCTGCACTCGCTGTTCCTTGGTCCAAGCTATTGATAATGCGATATTCCTGTGCTATAGTTCCGTTTAGATAATTCCTGGCTCCCCGCACTCCGGGCGGAGAAGCAGGGGCACGCAACCGGCCGCGCCTGCGGCGCTGCGGCTCAGTCCCGGGCATTGATGAAAATAGGAGGCTTTTTTATGGAACCGCATGTATTGGCAGCCCAGACCATACTCAATAAAATGCAAAGTATGTTTGGTGTACAACATGTCTTCCGCCCTATTGATGCATCGAATTTCTCTCATTTATCTCTTGAATTTTATTTACAATGTGAAATTAAATTAACAACTAAAGAATCAAAATCTTCTCAAAATGGGTAGAACTTTTTTTAACGAATGTGCATCAAACATGCGCCAATTGCGGGATAACTGACATATGTCGGATGGTCAATCCCGCAGTAATAACAGCCTTTCCCAGCTTGGCAAGGTAGTATTTGTAGGTTCTTCCGACTTTTCGGAGGAGACCGTGAATGTGAAGCCGCTTCAGGATTCTCGTCATTGCGCTGATAGATATATTCGGAACATGTTTGCGCAGCGACTTGTTCTGAAGTCCGTTGAGGTTGAACTAGCCGTGGGCGAGGACTTCAAATAATTTGAGATCATCGTCGCTGAAAAGATTGAAGCCTTTGTTGGAACGGTCTTCAGTTTCCACGGACTTTGAGATTCTTTCGAGGTTCCTGATGCCCTTGCTCTGGTCGTCGAACGTGGAGATGAATTCAAGATAGCGGCGGTTCGAGGCCTT
>JBBIHD010000350.1:0-2535 GCA_037447195.1 Nitrospirota bacterium
TTGCCGCCGCTGCCGCATTGGTGCTCAGCCTCGCCCTGAATGTGTCGCGGATAGAGTTCATCCTGCTCTCCATCGCCATCGTGATCGTGCTCGTGGCAGAACTGGTGAACACGGCCATTGAGGTGACCGTGGACATGATATCGGAAGAGTACCATCCGCTTGCCAAGATCGCGAAGGACGTGGGGGCGGGAGTGGTGCTGCTTGCCTCGGTCGGCGCACTGACCCTGGCCTATCTCATTCTCTATCCCGCCCTCCGTTCAGCGCTGGCCCGGGGGTTATGGAAGGTCAAAACAGCTCCCGGAGATGTTGTGGCCTTCGTGGCACTTGCCGTAGTGGTGATCGCGGTGATCAGCATCAAGGCCGCGGTGGGGAGGGGAGAGCCGCTTCGGGGAGGCATGCCGAGCGGCCATGCGGCCATTTCCTTCTCCATCTGGGTCGCAGCGATCCACCTGTCCGGCTCGCTGCCCGTAGCGGTGCTGACATTTGCGCTGGCCTTCATGGTGAGTTGGAGCCGATGGTCCTCGGGCATCCACCGGCCCCGCGAGGTCGCAGCAGGAGCGCTGCTGGGCGCGGGAGTAACGCTGCTGTTCTTCCTGGTCTTTAGTTGATCCTGGAAAAAGCGGCAGCGCGGTGATCAACGTGATAAGGGCCGTTGTAACCACGGATGAACACGGTAAAGACGGAAAAAACAAGGGCATCTTATCTTTCTGATGATTCACCAGTTCGGTGACTCGTGCATTTGGTTCAAGCTTCTGAACATTCGCGGATAAATGATTTTTTTGTAACTGCTCAGGTTTATCTCACACAAAGCCACAGAGGCACTAAGAAAGGCTGGAAATCTCCGGGTTTAAACCCAAAGGGTGTACCCGTCTTTTGCTGTTCTTCGTGTGCTTTGTGCCTTCGTGTGAGTAGGTGGTTCAGGTCCTGAGTAGTTACACTTTTTTCAGGATTATTCAGGGGGAGTGCGTGATCCAGAAGATCATTGAAGAGCTGGTTGCTTCTGTGCGGGGAGGTCAGGCTGCGATATTTCTTGACGGCGACGGCGAGTCCATCGCCCTTACCGGATCGACGGTGGTTGATCTGAAGCTGCTCGGAGCCTGGAAAGAGATCCACTTTGATCAGATCAAGGAGATAACGGAGCGGCTCAGCCTGGGGAAGGTGCACGCGGTCCTGTTCTCGCAGGATGAAGGCAATGTGCTGGTAGCGCCCGTTGCGGACGAGTACTGCCTGATGCTCTTTCTTTCCTCGCTGGCCGACGTGCGGGACGCCATGGTAAATCTGGAAAGCGCGACCGTGCAGTTGCAGCACGATATATCGTAGCAGGATCTATAGTTCGTCGTACTGCCCCAGTTTGCGGAATTTCTCATAGCGCAGCCGAACCAGGTCGTCATCAGTGACCTGCTTCAGTTCGGTTATATTTCTGATGACCGCATCCTTCAGCAATTCCGCGGCCCGCCTCGGGTCCCGGTGTGCGCCTCCCACCGGTTCCTCAACGACTTCATCGATCACGTTCATCTGGAACAGATCATGGGCGGTTATCTTCAACAGGTCCGCCGCCTCATTCGCCTTTGCGCCGTTGTTCCATAGGATGGCGGCGCACCCTTCCGGTGAGATGACCGAGTAGGTCGCATGCTCAAGCATCAGCACCCGGTCGGCCACGCCCAGGGCGAGCGCGCCGCCGCTGCCGCCTTCGCCGATCACGATGGATACCACCGGGGTCCTGAGGGCCGACATGACATAGAGGTTCCGGGCGATCGATTCTCCCTGGCCGCGTTCCTCGGCGCCGATGCCGGGGTAGGCGCCCGGCGTGTCGATGAATGCCACGATGGGCTTGCGGAACTTCTCGGCAAAGCGCATGGCGCGCAGGGCCTTGCGGTAGCCCTCAGGGTTCGGCATGCCGAAGTTACGCGTGATCTTGTCCTTCGTGGTCCTGCCTTTCTGGTGTCCGATGACCACTACCGACGTTCCTTCCAGGCGCGCGATGCCGCACACGATCGCCGGATCATCGGCAAAGCCGCGGTCGCCATGCATCTCGATGAAGTCCGTTGTCATGGCTTCGATATAGTCGAGCGTGTAGGGCCGGTTCGGATGGCGGGAGATCTGGGCCTTCTGCCAGGGCGTGAGCTTGGAATAGATCTCGGCCCGCAGTTGATCGGCCTTCTTATGGAGCTTCAGGACCTCTTCCTCGAGGTCCACCTTGCCGTTGGAGGTGAAGAGCGTAAGCTCCTCGATCTTTTTTTCCAGTTCGGCGATCGGCTTTTCAAATTCAAGATATTCCTGCGGCAATAGCGTAACTCCTTACCTGATCATGGGAAATACGGGGGAAGGGCGTCAGCCGTTCAGCGCCGCGCATGAGTCTGTGCGGCATATTATCGGACATTAGTCCTTTGTTGTCAAGGATTTGTTCATGCCGCAGAGGGAAGAGAGGAGGCGAATGCCTCCCCGTCGCGGCGTGCAATGAGCAGGAGCCGTGTGAGCGATCCCAAGGTCATGGGAACCGCGTCGCAGGTCGGAAGTGATATGACTATTTCAGCA
>JBBIHD010000351.1:0-2487 GCA_037447195.1 Nitrospirota bacterium
CCTTTTCCGTCTCGATCATGTCGTACAGCGCGTCATAGAGCGGCCGGAGACAGGGATGGACCTTCTCGTAGAGGTCGCCGGGCAGGAATCCCAGGCGCTCTCCCGCTTCCACTGCGGGCCGGACCAGGATGATGCGGCTCACTTCGCGCCGCAGCAGCGCCGACACGGCCGTTGCCATGGCAAGATAGGTCTTGCCGGTGCCGGCAGGCCCGATCCCGAACACGATATCGTACTTTTTGATGGCTTCGATGTATTTTCGCTGGGTCTCGTTCTTCGGCGCGACAGGACGCTTTCTGCTCGAAACAGCGATCCCCTCCTGGAATACTTCTTTCAGCGAGGCGTCGGGATTGGAAGTATAGGCGCGGATGGCGGTGTGTACCTCGTCTTTTTCGGAGATCACCCCTGCGGCCAGCATCTCATCGAGCTGGGTCAGAAGATGCTCCGCTCGTGCAACACCCTCTTCCTCTCCTTCGATCTGGATGCGGTTGCCCCGGGCGCTCATGATCACCCCGAAGGAGTTCTCGATCAGCCGGAGGTTCTTGTCCAGATCGCCGAAGAGGCTCGGGAGCGATCGTTCATTTTTCAATATCAGTCGTGCTGCCGTTGTTTTCATGCCAAGTGCCCGGAACAGCTGCCTGCCAGGCACGATGTAATACTAACATGCTGAAAATACGATGTCAATCGGGGAATACCCCGCCCGGAGCGCCCTATTTCCGCACGAGCAGCATGTCTTTCGTATAGATCTGGCTCCTGCGGTCATAGCCCGAAAGCTCGAACTCATCACCCAGCACGATCGCCCGTGTGGGGCAGGCGTCCTCGCAGTATCCGCAGAAGATGCACCGGCTCATATTGATCTCATAGGTTGCGGCATAGCGCTCCCCGGGAGAGAAGCGCAGTTCGTCGGTGTTCTCTCCGGCAACGACATAAATGCACCGCGCCGGGCAGTTTGCTGCGCAGAGCGCACAGCCGATGCAGCGCTCAAGCCCGTCTTCGTAGCGCATGAGCTTATGCCGCCACCGGACCGTTGCATAGGCTTTGCGCTTCACCTGGGGATAGGGAATCGTGACCGGCCTTTGGAACATCTGCCGGAACGTTACAAGCAGGCCTTTCAGCGTGTTCAGCATGCTCTGCGCCTCACCATAAGACGATACACAAAAAGCTCAATGATAATCAATAAGTTCATGGAATGATCTCATGTTTTTGTTAAGATAATACTTCCCTTACGCCTGCACGATATGCTCTGCCCTGTGAAAAAATCAAACATGTGGTTGTTTGCTATCAGTCTGGCCTGGCATCCCCTGAAAGGCTCACATGCACTGCTTTATGTTTTTGGAGCTCCGAGCCGATCGAGTATGCCCTGGAGCACCTGGGCTTCCGGCCGGACCATTGCCGGCGGATCAAGGGCCTGGCGCAGCTCCTGGACTAGGCCCGAGGTGTTCGTCATGGTACCTGCTTTTTCTGAGAATGCTGCAGCGGGGAACAGGATATCGGCATGACGGGCCGCTCCTTTCAGGAAAAGCGCATGACCGATGACGAGATCCGCCCCTTTTTTTACCTGAACTGCCGTCTCTTCAGTCATCCGGTCGAGGTTCAGAATATAGAGATCCTTTATACTGCCCTGCTCGGCGGCCAGAAGTATCTCCTTGCCCGACATCCCCCGCTCGGCCCCTTTCTTTCCCTGGCCCGCATTCCGTGAGGACAGGGAAGCGCCATAGCCGTTGGGGCTGCCAAAGAGCAGTCCTGATGCCGTGTTGCTCCCCAGGGCTGCCAGGAATTCCTTCAGCAGATAGACCCTCACATCATTCGTAAAAAAGGCCGCATCTGCGAGGACGAGCTTTCTGTCGCCTGGTGCTGCATGGGCGCAGAGCTGGTCCAGGTCCGCTTTTGGCAGGCCGACTGCCGCAAGGTCGCCCTCCTGGCCGTCATAGCGCCGGTCCTTCATCAGCAGCGAAGTGAGCAGACGCAAAAGCGCTTCTTCCGACCCTTCCCGGTAGGCAAGCGTCTGCACGGCATAGGATGCCATTTCGGTCCTCCGGGGGTGCAGCAGAAGCACCCTCGCCCCCTGTTTCAGGACCGCCTTCTTGAGCCAGAGGTCCACGATGGGCTGGCGTACACTGGGATCCGCGCCGATCAGGATGATGGTATGGGCTTTGATGATGTCCGTCAGGGCGAATGCGCCTATCCCGTCGGCAAGGGCCAGCCCTGCGGTAGAACCATCATCGTCCGGAGCACTGTCGATATGGGCGGACCCGAGCGTGGCGCTCACAAGGCGCTGGAGCAGGGCATTTTCCTCGTTCAGCGCCCAGGCCGAACCGATCCCCGCTATGGCATTGTGGCCATGCGTCTTCTTCCCCTGCCGCAGCCCTGATGCGGCGGTGGCAAGCGCTTCGTCCCAGGACACTTCCGTGAGCCGGCCCTGTTTCCTGACCATGGGCGCCGTAAGCCGTTCAGCCCCGTTCCGGGAACGGTTGATCAGCTCAAAGCCGT
>JBBIHD010000352.1:0-2478 GCA_037447195.1 Nitrospirota bacterium
TGAGCCACGGCGCGGGCTGAGCATGCAAGCTTGGTCCGCAGGTGCTGGACCGCATACTCAGGACGATACCAAGGCCGGTCGATCCGCGGGTGCTGGTGGGGACGGAAGACGACGCGGGCGTGTACCGGCTCACCGGGGATACCGCCCTCGTCCAGACGGTCGATTTCTTCACGTCCGTCGTGGATGATCCCTCCGACTTCGGCGCGATCGCCGCGGCAAATGCGCTATCCGATATCTATGCGATGGGCGTTGACCGCCATGAACCTGGTTGCCTTCCCGCGGGACGGAGATATGGACGTCCTGGAAGCGATCCTGCGGGGTGGAGCGGAGAAAGCGCGCGAGGCGGGCGTGAGCATCATCGGAGGCCACTCCATTGACGACCGGGAGCCGAAATATGGAATGGCCGTGACCGGCCTGGTCCACCCCGCGCGGATGGTCCTGAAGTCCGGAGCGAAGCCGGGCGACGTCCTGGTGCTCACGAAACCCGTCGGAACGGGAATCATCACTACGGCGATCAAGGCCGACAAGGCCCCGCGGGAAACGGTCTCAGCCGCGTCAGCGGTGATGAAAACCCTGAACAAGGCGGCATCAGAGGCAATGATCGAGGCGGGAGTTGCAGGCGCCACGGACATTACCGGGTTCGGCCTCCTGGGCCATCTGCGTGAGATGCTTCTCGGAAGCGGGCTCAGCGCGGCAATCCGCGTTTCGCAGGTTCCGCTGATCGACGGCGTGCGCGATCTTGCGAGACTGTTCGTTCCGGCGGGAACCCACGCCAACCTTCGCCACGCGGCCGGCAGCATCACCTGGGGCGCGGGAGTCACGGAAGAGGACAAGCTCCTGCTCGCCGATGCCCAGACCTCGGGAGGCCTCCTGATCGCGGTGGCAAAGGACAGGCGCCGGGACCTGCTTGCCGGCCTTGCTGCCCGGAATGTGGAGACCCGGGCCGAGATCGGGGCCGTGACCGCGGGCGACGGGGGCAGGATATTCGTGGAGAAGTAGCGGGGAGGCTGCCATGCTGATCGATGCGCGGGGGCAGGGATGTCCCAAACCAGTGATGATGGCCGACGAGGCCCTCGGGAAGATGCAGGAAGGCGTCGTCGATGTGCTGATCGACAACGAGGACTCGGCGCTGAATGTATCAGGCTTCGCGGCCCGGTCCGGCATGTTCACCGAGACGACCCGGGAGGGCAGGGACTGGAAGGTAAAAATAGTGAAGGGATATGCGTGTACGCCACGTGAGGAATATGGAGTGCGGAGCGCGGAAGCAAAGAAGAGTCTGTTGCTTGTCATCGGCACGGATACGATGGGCAAGGACGAGGAGCTCGGCAGGGTGCTGATGAAAGGCTTCCTTGAAACCATGAAGCTGTACAAGCAGCTCCCGCATACGTTGTTCTTTCTGAATGCGGGCGTGAGGCTCACGACGGTGAATCCGGACACGGTCCCGCTGCTCGGCGAGATCGAGCGGATGGGCGTCGAGATCTATTCCTGCGGCACCTGTCTCAAGCAGTATGATCTGGAAGGCCGGCTCGCGGTAGGCAGGCGCGGCGTCACGAACCAGATCGTGGAGGGCCTCCAGGAATTCGAGAAAGTGGTCTGGGTATGAAGGCAAACCAATTTCCGGAGAGGGCCGAAGAACCGCAGATTGTTCCGGCGCACGGTGGGCGCCGGGAAGCGAATATGAGCCGCAAAGGGGGAAACGCATGAGCGCCGAAACGGTAAAGATCTTTGAGATCCGGTCATATCCCGAGATGTGGAAGGAATTGGGCATGAACGTCGAGCGCTTCGAGAAAATGCGCTGCGTGCTGGGAGACGTGTACCAGAAGACCTACCTGATGCAGGACAACCGTCCGAAGGGCATGGACTACTTCGACAACCTGATCGCCGAGATTCATGGCGGCAGGATCGCCGAAATTCTCGAAGCGAAGAAGAAAGGGGCGCCTGTCGTCGGCACGTTCTGCGTGTTCGTGCCCGAGGAGCTGATCATCGCGGCCGGAGGCATCTGCCTTGGTCTGTGCGGCGGGTCACCGGGATCGATCCCGGATGCTGAAAAGACGCTCCCCCGGAACATCTGTCCCATGGTCAAGTCCGCCTACGGATTCAAGGTCGCAAAGGTCTGTCCCTATTTTCAGTCCGTTGATTTTGTCTATGGCGAGACCACCTGCGACGCCAAAAAGAAGACCTGGGAGCTGCTTGATCGCGAAGTCCCGACGCATGTGATGGAGATCCCCCAGATGAAGCGGGAGCGGGACCGAGCGCTGTGGCTTGAAGAAGTGAAGGACTTTAAAAAGAAGATGGAGGATGTGACGGGCCGACCCATCACGGTCGAGGCGGTCCGGAGCGCGACGAAGATCATGAACACCAAGCGCAAAGCTCTCCAGCGGATGAATGCCCTGCGGGCACACTCTCCCGTGCCCATCAGCGGCAAGGACGCGCTCCTTATCGAGCAGATCGCCTTCTACGACGACCCGGGTGATGCCG
>JBBIHD010000353.1:0-2219 GCA_037447195.1 Nitrospirota bacterium
AATGGACCAGGGCGCTGAAAGCGCGAATCGCCTGGCTCGGTCCCTGGAGCGTCTGGAGGCCGTAAAAGGTGATGCCGAGGATGATGAACTTGACGAGATAATTGGACCGCATCTGGCCCCATTCGCCCTTCATGGTGCCGTAACCGTTGATGACCGAGGCCCAGGACGGAGCGATCAGGAATATACTGAAGGCGATGGCAACGGTCTGTATCCAGTCGGGCAGCGGCGTATAGATGAGGTGATGGGCGCCGGTCCAGAGATAGGAGAAGATAAGGGACCAGAAGCCGATGATCGAAAGGCGGTGGCTGTAGAGCGGCGCATTGGTCGACTTGGGCAGGATGTAGTAGAACACTGCCAGCGGGATCGTCGTAAAGACGAAGGCCACGGCATTATGGCCGAACCACCACTGCACGTTCGCGTCATTCGCGCCGGCGTATACTGAATAGGATTTGAAGAGCGAGACCGGCACGGCAAGATTATTGCCGATATACACAATGGCCACACCGACGATAGTGGCAAGGATGTACCAGAGCGAAACGTACATCTGCTCTTCCCTGCGCCGGACGATCGTGCCGATGACAATGATCGAGAAGACGACCCATATGACGACCACGCCGATGTCGAAGGGCCACTCCAGCTCGGAGTACTCCTTGCTCTGGCTCATGCCCGCAAAGAGCGACAGGGCGGCAAGCGCTATGGCCGCGTTAAAGACCCAGAGCAGGACCCGCGCGGTCCCTGAAAAAGCAAGCGGCGTCCTGCCGAGGCGCTGGACCAGGTAAAAGAACATGCTGAAGGCGGCCGGTACAGTGAAGCCGTAGATCAGAGCGTTCGTGTGGATGGGACGAAGCCTGCCATAGGAAAGCCAGGGCCCGAAATTGAGCTGGGGATAAACGAGCTGGAGCGAAATGAGAATGCCGACCAGCAGGCCAACTACGGCCCAGAAGAGCGACGAAAGCGCGAAACCCTTGACTGCTCGATAGTCGTACAGAGTATCCTGTGGCATGGGCGTGACCTCGGCTGCGCTGTGGGATTTTAAAGCAGGACAAAACACGTCCAATTTCTATCACACAAACCATTCGCTGTCAAGCTGTTTTCAATGCGGTGTTTCTGATTTTGTAAAACGGCAATGATATTCTTGAAGAGCGGCGGTTCAAAGCCGCATAAGATCAGTTCGCTATGCGGCCGCATTGGCGTTCGATCGCCCCATCAGTTCTTCTGCTTTGCCAGGTCGTCGAAATTGGCCTTTTTGAGAACATCAAAGACCTTTGATTGGGCGTGCAACCATACGCCGTGCGCGGAGCACTGCTTCGAGAAACCGCATTTCTTCTTGTCCATGATGCAGATGTTCAGCGCAAGCCTGCCTTCGATCGCCTCGAGCACGTCCAGCATGGTGATCTCCTTGGCCGGCCGCGCCAGGGAAAACCCACCCTTCACGCCCCGGTAGGACCGGACCAGCTTTGCTTTCACCAGTTTCTGGAGGATCTTTGCGAGGAAGCTGCGCGGTATCTTGTACTCTTCCGATATTTCGTTGACGAAACTGACCTTTTTCAAAGGCTGCCGGGCAAGATACAGGACGCTTCGAATCCCGTAATCACCCTCTCGCGTTATCTGCATGAGGGTAACTATAGCAGAGCCTTTGCGCTTGTCAAGATGGAAATTCCTGTTTGGAGGATTAATACCTTGACAAAAATGGTCCCCTTTGATACCTTTTGAATACATTTTCAGTGCATGCAGATTTTGTCTGACCTAATTGATATTAACTCAAGGAGGAAAAAATAATTATGAAACGGATCATGCCCCTCGTCCTGATCATGCTTCTGACAGCTGTGCCGGCCTTCGGAAAAACAGTGATCGACCTCTCAGGCACCTGGGCACAGGATGAATTTAAGAAGTTCAGCACTGAACTCGGACTGGCCTTGAGCTATGTTCCTCTTGCGCCCGCTGAGCCGCTCGGCACTAAACTGCTGCCCGGCTTCGACATTGGAGTAGAAATTACCTCCGTGGACATCAAAGAAAAGGAATCATACTGGTCAGCTAAGGTTGGGACCGACGTTCCGAGCATGCTGCTCTTCCCGAAGCTGCATGTTCAGCTTGGCTTGCCAGTGGTCCCCATCGATTTCGGATATGTTTATGCAAAGGTCCCCGACAGTGACATTGAACTTTCCGGCGGCGAGATCAAGTGGGCCATCCTGCGCGGCAGCACGCTTACCCCGGCAATT
>JBBIHD010000353.1:2229-2462 GCA_037447195.1 Nitrospirota bacterium
GAAGGGCGGCGTGGCCATGCCGGCCCTGGCCATCCGCGGCGCCTACACCAAGCTTTCCGGCGTTGAGGTGCTCGATATTGACACGAAATCGGTTGATGTCTCGATCAGCAAGGGTTTTGCCATGCTGACGCCTTATGCAGGAGTCGGACAGGTCTGGATCACGAGCGAGGAAAAGGACCCGGATGTTAACCTGAAAAAAGAAGATATTTCCGAGACGAAGGCTTTTGTGGGCC
>JBBIHD010000354.1:0-2457 GCA_037447195.1 Nitrospirota bacterium
CAAGAAATCTGATTTTCACAGGTCGGCACAAAGAACACGAAGAAATCCCTGTTGATAATAAGTATTTTCTCTCTCTGTGACTTCGTGACTTTGTGTGAGACAGGACTTTTTTACGACTTTATCAAGAATGGATTCTTCTCAAAATAGCAAGAATTCTTGCTGCAACAAAGCGCAAGAGACGCAAAAACTACTCGAATTTTGTGCGCTTTTTGTGCCTCTTTGCGGCTACTCTGTTTTGGTTTTCTTCATGTCGCCGTGGCAAGTTTTGGTGCCGGCCTCGTCCCGATTGCGGGGCTTGTCCGGGTTAGGTTGATCAGAAGTTATCAGATCTGATCCGTGTCCAATGCCTCTTTTTGGTCTCTTGGAACTTTGACATTTGAAATTTTCAGGCCTATGCCCATTCCCCTTTCCTACAGCATCCGGAACCTCAGGACCCGCCGCCTCACCACGGCGCTGACCGCGTCGGGCATGGCGCTCGTGGTCTACGTCTTCGCCGCGACGCTGATGCTGGCCGAAGGCTTCCAGGCCACCCTCGTGGACACGGGCTCCTTCGACAACGTCACGGTGATCCGGAAAGGATCGGCCACGGAGGTCCAGAGCGGCGTGGAGCGCAGCCAGGCATCGATCATCGAGACCCTGCCCGAGATCGCCATCGGCAGGGAGGGCAAGCGGCTCATCGCCAGGGAGCTGGTGGTGCTGATCAACCTGCCGAAGCGCGGCTCGGACAGCCCCTCCAATGTGGTCATCCGCGGCACCGGCGAATTCTCGCTGGCCCTCCGGCCCCAGGTCCGGCTCATCGACGGACGCATGCCCCGGCCTGGCTCATCGGAGATCATCGCCGGCGAGAGCGTGTCCCGCCGCTTCCAGGGAGCGGGCATCGGCGAACGCCTGCGCTTCGGCATGCGCGACTGGACCGTGGTGGGCATCTTCGACGCCGGCACAACGGGCTACAGTTCCGAGATCTGGGGAGACGTGGACCAGCTCATGCAGGCCTTTCGCAGGCCCGTGTACTCGTCCCTGCTGTTCAAGCTGCGGTCAGTATCGGATTTCCCCCAGGTCAAGCAGAAGATCGAAGGAGACCCCCGGCTGACCGTGGAGGCCAAGCAGGAGACCCAGTACTACCGGGACCAGTCAGAGATGATGTCCACCTTCCTGCGCATCATGGGCATCACCCTCACGATCATCTTCTCCCTCGGCGCCGTCATCGGCGCCATGATCACCATGTACGCGGCCGTGGCGAACCGCATAGGCGAGATCGGCACGTTGCGCGCCCTGGGCTTCCGGCGCAGGAGCATCCTCATCGCCTTCCTGCTTGAGTCCATGGCCCTGGGGCTCGTGGGCGGCATTGCCGGGCTCATCTTCGCGTCCTTCATGCAGCTCCTGACCATCTCAACGGTGAACTGGCAGACCTTCTCGGAGCTTGCCTTCTCCTTCACCCTGACCGGCAGGATCGTGGGGGCCTCGCTGGTCTTCTCCCTGGTGATGGGCTTCGTGGGCGGGGTGCTGCCGGCGTTCCGCGCGGCCCGCATGAACATCGTCGACGCGCTGCGCGCCACGTGATCTGACACGAACGCATGCTGATGCAGTAATCCTGGCAGAAGCTTTTTTTAGACGCGGATACGACCTGATAAATTCGTAGAACAATTATTACCACGGAGCCACGGAGGCCACGGAGGAAATCCTTTTAATTCTTCTTATTTGGTTCTTGTCCTTATTGAGTGGTACTATTCAGACACTTAGAAAATTTGCAGCAGCTCTGAAACAGATGAACTGCCTGTCATTCGTGAACACGAGGAGCAATGATCTTGGCCGCAATGAAGCGCAAGAGGCGCAAGTTGTCAACACTTTGTGGATTTTGAGCTTTTTTGCGGCAATAACCTGATCTTGATTCATTGCCGTAACTGTCTTGTTAAAAACTATGCTCACTTGATTTGGACTGGAACCTCTTAAACAAACTCTTTCGATACTATGAAAAAAATCATCCTCCCTGAATCGGACGACAAGCTGATCGCCGAATGCGACGTGGAAACGTTCCGCGCCGGCGGCAAAGGCGGCCAGCACGTGAACAAGACCTCCTCGGCCGTGCGCCTCCGCCACCGGCCCTCCGGCATCATCGTCTCCTGCCAGCAGGAGCGCAGCCAGTACCGGAACAAGATGATCTGCCTCGAAATGCTTCGCAGGAAGGCGGAGCGGCTGAACTACCGGCCGCCGAAGAGGATCAAGACAAAGGAACCAAGGGCGGTAAAGAGAAGGGTCTTGGAGTCGAAGGCAAAGGATGCGGCAAAGAAGAAGCTGCGGGCAAAGCCGCGGGTGGAAGAATAGTAAGGTTGAATTTCGTAGGTCCGCTCCGGGGACGCGCGGGGCTTGGGGTACAGATGAGAACCTGAGCTTCTTGCTTGATACCCATACGAAAATTTAGCCAGGTGACCGAGTCCGAGGGTTAAACATTTCGGACTG
>JBBIHD010000355.1:0-2453 GCA_037447195.1 Nitrospirota bacterium
GACCGCTTCCGTTGCGAGGCTGTCGCGCTTGGTCGGGTAGTTCGAGTTGTCCCAGAGATCGTAGCCGCCTGTAACGACAGAGGTCTTCTTGTAGCCGGCATTGACCAGCTTCCGGGCGACTTCCACGGCGTCCGTGTCGCCTTCCTGGTCATACACCATGACCGGAGGCTTTTTGTCCGCAGGCGGCAGCTTTGCGATCAGCTTGTCGGCAGCCGCTGCCGGGAACGTAACCGCGCCGGGGATGAAGCCTTTTTTGGCCTTGCTCTCGGGCCTTACATCCAGCAGCACGTGGGGAATGTCGTTCTTGATGTACGCGCTGTTCAGGGAATGGGCGCTGATGACGGAGTAGTTCTTCTTCACCCAGTCAGGCATGCCTTCGTGGTAGACGCGAAGATTGGCATACCCGAGCGCTTTTGCCTTCTCAGCGGACTTGGGGCTCATGGTGCAGGTGATGCCGCCGCAGTAGAAAATGAGCAGACGGCCCTTGTCGTTCGGCAGCTTGTCCCTGTTGGCGTCAAAAGCGGGGTACGGAATGTTGATGGCCGTGGGGATCGCGCCTTCATAGAACCTCGGCGCCGGACGGGAATCGACCAGCGTGTATCTGCCCTTCTCCGGCCCCTGGGCCACAAGCGCCGCCACCTCGTCGGTCGTGATCATCCACTCTGCGGGAAGCTTCACGGGCGGTTTGGACGAGACGAGCGTCGCGATCTTCTGCCCGTCCTTCTCTACATAGGCGATGCGGACTTCGTGCCCTTTCTTGATGTCCCGCAGCGCCTCCGCGTCCTGCGTCTTCGCGTCCTCAACGACCTTGAGCGATGCCGGATCGAAGCTCAGGATCTCCGTGGCGTCGTCGATCTTGAGTTGCATGGACCGGGACTTGAACGCAGCGCCTTCGTAGTGACCTCTCAGGTTGCCCGCCTCGGACTTGTGGCAGTTCAGACAGACCTTCGCTTCCAATGCCTTTGCCTGGGCCGAACTCTGGCCGGGTGATAAGGCGATCGCCGCGGCGATCAGGAACAGCATACCTGCATGTCGCACCATGTCTTTTTCCTCCGTAATTGAAAGTACGGGCACTGCGGCCCGTTGCATCGCGATGATGATGGCGAACTCAGATCACTAAGCTCGGCGATGAACGCACTTCTGATGCTGTCCGCGCGGACGTCTGCGCCGAGAGCGCCGCGCCCAACGCGCCGGTGATATCCGGCAGTACCGGAATAGCCACCCGAACTGCTATCCGCTCCTGGATGAGCTTCACGATGCAGGGATTGTGCGCCACACCGCCGGTGAACACCACGGCCTCGACATACCCGACCCTGCCGAGCATGGCGATCAGGCGGTCAGTTACCGAAACATGCACCGCCCGGGCGATGTCCCGCGGGATCGTGCCGTGGTTCTTGAGCGACACCACCTCGGACTCGGCAAAGACCGTGCACATGCTGCCGATCCTGACGTCGCCGGAGCCATGATTCGCCTCGATGCCGAATTCGTCGAGGCTGAACCCGAGCGTGGCTGCCATGATCTCGAGGAACCGCCCTGTGCCGGCGGCACACTTGTCGTTCATCTGGAAGTTCGCGACCCTGCCGTGTGAATCGAGAGAGATCACCTTCGTGTCCTGGCCGCCCACGTCCAGGACGGTGCGGCATTCAGGGAAGAAATACCGCGCGCCCAGGGCATGGGCCTTGATCTCGGTGATCACGTCGTCGGCAAAGTGGCGCTTCGCCAGATGCCGGCCGTAGCCGGTGGCGATGATCCTCTCAGGGTGGTACCGACTTATGAGCTCCAGCGACTGGCGGTGCGGGTCGAACCCGCTCTCGGCAATAACGGCGTCCACGAGCCTGCCGTTCTCGACGGCAGCCACCTTGATGGTCCGCGATCCCAGGTCAACGCCGACGAGCATCTATCCCCTCACCTGTTCGAGGAAGGCCTCGACGCGTGTCTGGATCTGGCCCACGTCCTCGGCCGAGTAGTCCGACTCGATGGCCAGGAACGGGATATTGTTTTTCTCGCAGGCCTCCTTGATCCTGACGGCCTCGATGTTGTAGGTGTGGCAGAACTGCAGGCAGTAATGGATCACGCCCTGGGCTTTCGAGTCCCTATATTCCGTGAGGACCTGATCGATGCGCTCGTTGTTCGGCGTGAAGCAGGAGCAGTCGATCTTCATATATCGGTCTGTCAGCGCCTTGAGCTGGGCGTCAAGGCTTCCGTTTGATTCATCCATGAGGTCCTTGAAATACCGGGTCCCGATGCAGCTCTCTTCATTCACCACGACGGCGCCGGAAGTCTCGATCACGTTGTGCAGCTTCCAGTTCGGCATTGCCATGGGCGTGCCTGAGATCATGATTCGCGGCGCGTTCTTCGGAGCCGCGCCGATGCCCGACCTCACCCGCTCGTCCAGCTCGTCGCACAGCAGGTTCAGCTTTTCGGCAAACCGGACCGGGTCGTCGTAGAAGGCG
>JBBIHD010000356.1:0-2437 GCA_037447195.1 Nitrospirota bacterium
ATAGCCGCGGTAGCCCTTGAAGGCCGGGACCGCACCGGCGGCGCGAATGAATTTTTCCGCATGCTCATCGAGCGCCCGGGTCGTCACGCCCGGCCGGACAAGCTCCCGGATGCCCGCCAACGCGTCGGCAACGACGAGGCAGGCCTTCCGGATCTTCTCGATCTCCTGAAGGGACTTCAGAATGATCATGTTTCGGCGCGCTCCCTACCGCCGTCCTCTGATCGAAACGCCCTTCAGGAACCCTCCGTAGTGCCGCTGAATGAGATGCGACTCGATCTGCGAAACCGTATCCAACGCCACGCCTATCACGATCAGCAGCGAGGTGCCGCCGAAATAGAAGGGGACGCTGAAGGCCTTGTAGAAAATATCGGGCAGCACGCAGACCGCAGCGAGGTATACCGCTCCGCCAAGGGTGATGCGCGTCAGCACGCGGTAGAGATACTCCGAGGTCTTCTTGCCCGGCCTGATGCCCGGTATGAACCCGCCGTACTTCTTCAGGTTGTCGGCGATGTCCACGGGATTGAACACGATGGCCGTATAGAAGAAGGCAAAAAAGACGATCATCAGCACATACGCCGCCGTATAGAGGGCCTTTCCCGGCGCGAGCTGATCAGCAATGGATTTGATCCATTCCACTTCCGCGAAGCCGGCGATGGTGGCCGGAAACAGCAGGATCGACGAGGCAAAGATCGGCGGGATCACGCCTGCCGAGTTGATCTTGAGCGGCAGGTGCGTGCTCTGGCCCTTGTACACCTTTCTGCCGACCATCCGCTGGGCATACTGCACCGGGATCCTGCGCTGCCCGCGCTCCATCACGATGATGGCCGCAATGACCGCCAGCACGATGATCAGGATGACGCCGAGCATGAAATAGGGGATCTCGCCCGCCTTGACCAGTCCGAAGGTGCCGGTGATGGCCGAGGGAAAGCCCGCGACGATGCCTGCAAAGATGATGAGCGAAATGCCGTTCCCGATGCCGCGCTCCGTGATCTGCTCGCCGAGCCACATGATGAAGGTCGTCCCGGCCGTAAGGGTGATCATAGTGAGGATCCGGAATGACCATCCCGAGGCTTCGACAAAAGCGCCGTCATTCATCTTTTCGATGCCCACAGCCATCCAGAAGGACTGGAAGGCCGCGATCAGGACCGTGCCGTACCGCGTATACTCGGTGATCTTCTTCCTGCCCGCCTCACCCTCTTTGGCAAGGGCCTGCAGGCTCGGGATGACCACGGTGAGCAGCTGCAGGACGATGGAGGCCGTGATATAGGGCATGATCCCCAGGGCGAAGATCGTCACCCGTGAGAGCGCCCCGCCGGAGAACATGTCAAAAAAGCCCATGAGGCCCGATGCAGCTTGATGCAGGAACTCGCTGAGGGCCTCGCCTCTGATGCCGGGCGTCGGAACATGCGCCCCGATCCGGTAGACTGCGAGCATCAGGAAGGTGAATACCAGCCGCTTCCGCAGCTCAGGAATATTGAATATGTTCTGAAAGCTCGAAAACAATCTCAGATCTCCTCGGCCGTGCCGCCGGCAGCCTCGATTTTTTCCTTCGCGCTCTTGCTGAACTTGTGCGCCCGCACTACGAGTTTCGCTTTCAATTCGCCGGTGCCGAGTATCTTAACGCCGTCCCCGAGCTTGCGAACGAGCTTTCTGCTCACCAGCACCTCGGGAGTGATCGGATCGGAGCCGCCGATCTTTTCCAGGTCCGCCAGATTCACGACGGCGTATTCCTTCCGGAAGATATTGGTGAACCCGCGTTTCGGCAAACGCCGCTGCAGCGGCATCTGGCCGCCTTCGAACCCGGGTCCCTTCACGCCGCCGGAACGGGCCTTCTGGCCCTTATGCCCCTTGCCGGACGTTTTCCCGAGGCCCGAGCCGGGACCGCGCCCGACGCGCTTCGCATTCTTCTTCGCCCCTTCCTTGGGCTTCAGTTCTTCCAGTCTCATAATTCTCTCTTCTGTTCACCGCGGGACCAGGTCCTCATGCCGACGACCGTGCCCTGCATAGTAGATGCGCGCTTCCGAACCGGGCAAAGACGCGCTACAGCTTCTCCACCTCGATGAGGTGCGTTACCTTGTTCAGCATGCCGCGGAGTTCCGGGGTGTCTATGCGCTCCACGGAGCCGTTCAGTTTTCTGAGTCCCAGGCCCGCAAGCACGGCCTTATGCTTGCCCGGCCGTGCAATGGAGCTTTTTCGCAGCGTGATCTTGAGCTTGGATCCAGCTTTCTTCGCCATGATTATCTCAGGTCCTCCACCGTCTTGCCCCGGAGGATCGCCACTGCTTCAGCGCCCCGAAGACGCGTCAGCCCGTTGATCGTTGCGCTCACCACGTTGTGGGGATTGCTCGACCCGAGCGACTTGCACAGCACATTCCGCACTCCGGCAACTTCGAGGACGGCGCGGCTCGCCCCGCCGGCGATCAGTCCCGTGCCTTCCG
>JBBIHD010000357.1:0-2425 GCA_037447195.1 Nitrospirota bacterium
GACATGCTCAGATCAATGTTCATCGCCGCGACCGGCATGGAAGCGCAGAAGCTCAATATCGACGTGATCTCGAACAACCTGGCGAACGTGAACACGGCGGGGTTCAAGAAGAGCCGCGCTGATTTCCAGGACCTCATCTATCAGACCCTGCGCGCAGCCGGCGCCACGTCCGCCGAGGGCGTGCAGGTGCCCACGGGCATCCAGGTGGGCCTGGGCGTAAAGCCCGCGGCCGTGCAGAAGCTCTTCCAGCAGGGGGACTTCGCAAACACGGGCAACAGCCTCGACGTCGTCATCGAAGGGGACGGGTTCTTCCAGGTGCTGATGCCCGACGGCGCCGTTGCCTACAGCCGGGCGGGCGCCTTCAAGCTTGACAGCGAAGGCCGCATCGTGAATTCCGACGGCTATCCCCTGGAGCCGGGCATAACGCTCCCGGCGAACACACTGAACATCACCATCGGCATCGACGGCAGGATAACGGTGCTGCAGGCAGGCTCAGCCACGCCCGTTGAGATCGGCCAGCTTGAGCTTGCGAAGTTCATGAACCCCGGCGGGCTGAACGCCACGGGGCGAAACCTCTATTTGCCCACGGCAGCCTCGGGAGAGGCCATCACCGGCACCCCGGGCCTGGACGGCTTCGGCACCATATCGCAGGGCTTCATTGAGCTGTCGAACGTGAACGTGGTCGAAGAGATGGTGAACATGATCGTGAGCCAGCGGGCCTATGAGATCAATTCCAAGGCGGTGCAGGCATCGGACGAGATGCTGCAGGTGGCGAACAATCTGAAGCGGTAGGTTGGCGCGGCCTGCGGCCGCAATTGTAAATTGTAAATGTCAAAGTGCACATGTGCTGTATGGCCGAGGGCCATGACGTCATAAACGATTTAGGTGATGCGATGCTGAATAAACGATGCAGGACACAGAATGGCGGGTCTTTGAAGCTGCGGCTGGCGCAGGCGCTTCTTGTTCTCGGAGCGCTGGTACTCCCCATCGCTTCCGCCCAGGCAGGCGCGCCATGGAACGCCGCGGCAGTGCTGACGGAGCATCTGCGGCAGCACTATCCCTGGGCCGAGATCGCGGTGACCGACGTGGTGCTGGACGGAGAGGCGCCCCAGTCGCCGCCGCGCAAGATCCTGGTGGACCGCCGGCCGCCGGGCAGGACGGTCTTCTCCCTCTTCTTTTCCGGGAACCGGAAGCTCACGGCAACTGCCCAGGTCGCGGCCTATGACCGCGTGGTCATGGCCGGCAGGGCCTTCGGAAAGGGATACATGCTGAATGACGGCGACGTGTACGAAGCGCTGATGGATGTGACGCGCATTCCCCGCAACGCCCTGCGCGATCCCGGCCAGGTGCTGGGCAAGGCGCTGTCGCGGTCCATCCTGGCCAACATGCCGCTGCAGGAAAGCATGATCGAAGACAGCCCGGTAGTGAAGCGCGGCCGCCGCGTGGAGCTGCTGGTGGAAGCGCCGGGATTCGCTATCCGGGGCGCGGGTGAGCTGCAGCAGAACGGCTCCGTGGGTGACTACGTGAAGGTGATGAACCTGTCCTCAAAAAAGATCGTGACCGGGCTGCTGCTGGACCAGCGGACGGTCCGGGTGGAGTTGTAAGATGCGAAGGACATGCAGCAGACAGCAGGCAGCCGTAAGCGGTCAGCAGGCAGCAGGCAGAACCCGGCAGAAAAGAGTTGGGGAAAGAACGGGGACAGGCCGCGGCCTGTTCCTGTGCGTCGCTCCCCTGCTCGGCATGCTGATATTGGGCTGCTCCACGACGCCCAAGCTTCCGCCGCCGCCGCCGAAGTACGTGCAGGAGCCGCCGGCTGCAGCAGCGGCGCGGCCTTCGGCCAATTCCCTCTGGGCCGGCTCCGCCAGCCTTTACGAGGACGTGAAGGCCCGGCGACTGAACGACCTGGTGACGATCAGGATCCTGGAGAACATCTCGGCTTCGAACAAGGCCGACACCAAGGCGGCCCGCGACTCGTCCCTTGACGCCAGCGTGGCAAACCTGTTCAATCTTCCCCTCAGCGCCAGCGTCAACTCGGGCCGGTTCAACCTGACGCCCACCGTGGGCGGGTCCATGCAGGACGATTTTTCGGGAAGCGGCGCGACCACGCGGGAAGGCAAGCTCGTCGGCACCATCACCGCCAAGGTGGTGGAGGTGATGCCGAACGGGAACCTGGTGCTCGAATCGCGCAAACAGCTGACCGTCAACAACGAGACGCAGATACTCATTTTCCGCGGCATGGTGCGGCCCGACGATATCGCCGTGGACAACAGCGTGATGAGCAACAAGATCGCCGATGCTGACGTCTATTTCGTGGGCGACGGCGTGATCCAGGACAAGCAGCGCCCCGGCTGGCTCGTACGGCTGGTGGACAGGGTGTGGCCGTTCTGAGGAGTGCAGTAGATAGTAAACAGTAGACAGCAGACAG
>JBBIHD010000358.1:0-2416 GCA_037447195.1 Nitrospirota bacterium
CCGGGCGCCGGCAAGGACGCTGCCGCCGGATATTTCCATCCCGTCCGGATGCTCCTTGATCTGCACCCCCATCTTGCGCAGTTCCGCGGCAATGGTGGCGATCCGGTCCGATTCTTTCACCCTGAGCTCAGCTGCATCGCGGATCACCGTCGTGCCGGACGCATAGGCGGCCGCAACGCTCAACACGGGAATCTCGTCGATCGCCCGGGGGACCACGTCGCCGTTGATCGGGACGGCCCTGAGCGGCCGGTGCCTGATCCGCACATCGGCCACGGGCTCTCCTGCCTGATCGCGCGCCTTTTCGAGCGTGATGTCCGCTCCCATCTTGCGAAGAATATCGATGATTCCCGTGCGTGTGGGATTCACGCCCACATTCGTGATCAGGAGGTCCGAGCCGGGGACCACGGCGGCTGCAACCATGAAGAAGGCCGCTGATGAGATGTCAGCAGGCACGACGACGGGACCGCCTGCCGTGAGCGGGCGCCGGCCGCGCACGCTCACGGAGAGCCCTGACTCGGACACTTCGGCGCCGAAATAGCGGAGCATGCGCTCCGTATGGTCGCGCGATTTATGCGGCTCGCTCACCGTTGTCACGCCGTCGGCATAGAGGCCGCACAGCAGCAGTGCTGATTTCACCTGGGCGCTGGCCACCGGGGAGGCAAACTCGATCGCCTTCAAAGACGCTCCCCCGCCCCGGATCGCCAGCGGCGCAAGCTTCCCGCCGCTGCGGCCGTCGATCACGGCGCCCATCCTGCGAAGGGGCTCCACAATGCGCGCCATGGGCCGCTTACGCAGATACTGATCTCCCGTCAGGATCGAAAAAAAATCCTGCCCTGCAAGCAGACCGGCCAGCAGCCGCATGCCCGTTCCCGAGTTGCCGAGATCGAGCACGCCTGCGGGCTCCGACAACCCTCCCAGCCCCTTGCCGTGCACGACCATGCGGTCCGAGCCGAGTCCCTCGACGGTGACACCGAGCTGCTGCACGGCCCTGGCCGTATTCAGCGTGTCTTCCGCAGTGAGAAAACCGGAGATTTCCGTTGCCCCTTCAGCAATGGCCGCGAACATCACGGCCCGATGGGACAGGGACTTGTCTCCGGGCGTGGTGATCGCTCCCTGAAGGCCGCGTGAAGGTCCTATGATAAGGTCAGCCATGGTCTCCCATCGTCCCGACGCGCCTGGCGGCAGCGTCATCAGGACATCACTTCATTCCCTTCCGTACATTGCTGGCCGACCGGAACAGTTCTTCGAGCTTGCCGCGGTCCTTTGCCCGGATGGCGCGCTTCATCATGTTCAGCGAGAACTGGTACCGCTCGATCATCTCGATGACGTTCTTCCTGTTCAGTAGACAGATGTCCCGCCACATTTCCGGCGAGCTGGCCGCTATGCGCGTAAAATCCCTGAAGCCGCCTCCGGAAAAGCTGATATAGTCTTCGCTGCCCGTGTTCATTTCGGCCACGGCGCATACCATCGCATAGGCCGCAACGTGCGGCAGGTGGCTCACGGCCCCGAAGACCCGGTCGTGCAGATCAGCATCCATGCGCTGCACCTGCGCCCCGGCAGCCAGGCACAGGGCTTCCACGGCCGCAAGCGCCGCAGGGTCGGTCCGCTCCGTCGGCGTGATGATCCATCGGGCCCCCTGAAAGAGCGCATCCGTCGATTCGGCCACGCCTGATGTTTCCTTGCCGGCTATGGGATGTCCCGGAACATAGTGGACGGTGCTCGGCAGCAGCTTCTCGAGCGCCTTCACCAGACCGCCCTTTACGCTTCCGACGTCAGTGACTATTGCGCCCGGTTTCATGCGCGGGCCTGCCTCACGAACGATCGCCTCAAAGGTCGCCACAGGCGTTGCGATGACCACGAGGTCGGCGTTGTCGACGGCATCTCCCAGATCATTGGCGATTCGGTCGATCACTCCCAGCCTGATCGCCTCTTCCAGGGTTGCCTTGCTCCTGCCCGCCCCGGTGATGGTCCCGGCAAACCGCCCTTTCCGCATGACCCTGGCCAGGGAGCCGCCGATCAGACCGACGCCGATGATGGCAACATTGTTAAAATGGACCATAGCGTTCCTAACCCGCACAAGCCGGAACCTGCCACAAAGACACGATGGCACGAAGCCACAAAGAACGACTAAAGAGTAGCGAGGCTCCGCCTCAGACCGATGAAACAAAACCAAACCGTTGAACCGCCAAGACGCGAAGGACGCGAAGGTTTTTTAGCTTTTGAAATCTGAATTTGAGCTTTCCTTTGCGCCCTCTGCGCCTTTGCGGTGAACGCTTCTGGCTTTATAGAACTTGACTGAAAATTTAAGATGTTTGTCTGTAAAGTACTTTAATTCATCTCTTTGGTTTACACTCAGCATTTACTCAGCATTTAAAGCATTTCTTCGTGAGCTTTGTGGCTTTGTGTGAGACAGGCC
>JBBIHD010000359.1:0-2409 GCA_037447195.1 Nitrospirota bacterium
GCGATGCCGCGCTGATCGGCACGGTCGCGAAGGTGCGGATCACGCGGGACGCCAGGAATTCGCTGCATGGTGAGCTATGCGCATAGCATTCACGACCCTGGGGTGCAAGATTAATCAGTACGAGACAGACCGCATGCGCCAGGACCTGGAGTCCCGGGGCGGCACCATCGTACCCTTCACCGGAGAAGCGGACGTCTACGTCATCAATACCTGCTCCGTCACAGCCAGGACAGACTACCAATGCAGGCAGGCGATCCGTTCGGCGGTGCGGAGAGGGAAGGCCGCAACAGTCGTGGTCACGGGATGCTATGCCGAGACCCGGCCTGATGACATCAGGAAGATCGCCGGCGTGGACTTCGTGCTCGGCAACCAGGAAAAAGGGGCGATCGCGCAGCGCCTCCTTCCCGATGACGCGTCCCCTGCGCAGTCCGGCCCGGCGCACGAGACTGCCGGCATCAGTGCTGTTCACGGCCGGACCCGGGGATTCCTCAAGATCCAGGACGGCTGCGACAGCAGGTGTACCTATTGCATTGTACCGGTGGCGCGCGGCCCCTCTCGCAGTGTCCCGCCGGAGCAGGTGCTCAAGCAATTTGATGATCTCGTGCAGGCGGGCTGCCCGGAAGTCGTGCTGTCGGGCATCCATATCGGCAGATACGGAGCGGACCGTTCTGCCGGGCCGGACCTCGCGGGGCTGGTCAGGGACCTGCTGAAGAGGCGGGGCAATGCCAGGATACGGGTCAGTTCCATCGAGCCGAATGAGATATCGCAGGAACTCATCGAGCTCATCGGTGAAGGCTTCTGCCGCCACCTCCATATTCCTCTCCAGAGCGGTGACGACACTATTCTCGCTGCCATGAACCGGGAGTATACTACCCTGGCCTATCGCAAGCTGCTTGATTCTCTTGCCAGGAGCGTCCCGGGCATCGCGCTCGGCGCTGATGTGATGGTCGGCTTTCCGGGCGAAGGGGACGCGCAGTTCCGGAACACGCTGGACCTCATTGAAAGCTCCCCCCTTACGCACCTGCATGTGTTCTCCTACTCTCCCCGGCCGGGCACACCGGCAGCTTCGATGTCGCGTCAAGTTCCGGAAAAGATGAAAAAGGAGCGGAGCGAACTGCTGAGGGACCTCGGGCAGCGTAAGAACCTTGTCTTCCGAAGGAGTTTTGTCGGCAAGGAGCTTGTGGCTGTGGTAGAGGACAAGAGAGACGCATTGTCCCGATGCCTGAAAGGATTGTCAGATAACTACATTCGGCTGACCCTGAAAGGCGCGAAAGAGGCTGATATCGGGGAAAAAAGAACCGTAAGGGTTACAGAAGTGGTTGAGAAGGACACATTTGCTGTAATTCCATAACGCATTGATATTATATGGTAAAATATGCCTTTTTTTTGTGCAATCTGCATTGGCAGTGCGAATAGCCTGTGATGCAGGAAAGTATCAACAGAGTTAGCAACAGGTTTTCCACAGGGTTTGTGTAAAGGAAAGATAAGCCTTTTGTTTATCACTGTTTTTCAGTTTCGCAGATCAGCAGGGACATTGTCCCGTGAATCTCAATCAGAAGAAATTTTTTACGTCATAGCTGCATCGTGGCGTCATTTCACCCCATGCCTGTCGCAAAAGTACTGCACTCGAAGTTCAGAGCAATACAAAATCCCCGGATCTGAATTTGATCTTTGCGCTGGTTCTCGCTGACGCTCATCGACCTCCTGAATTTTGCATCAGAGGATCAGCAGTTGATGGCATCTTGGCGGTGATGGGGAGCAGGAGCGTGGGAGCAGATCAGTATCTGGCGAGGATTGCATACTGTGTGTCGCGCTGGGCAGGAGAGTAGCCCGCGTCCTTGATCATATTCACGATCTCCTGCTTCGTCATCCGGAAGGTGATGCCTGCTGCGGCCACGACATTCTCTTCGAGCATGGTGCTGCCGAAGTCATTGGCGCCGAACTCAAGCGCAACCTGGGCGATCTTGGCGCCCTGCGTGACCCAGGAGGCCTGGATGTTCCGGAAGTTGTCCAGCACGATGCGCGACAGCGCCAGCGTGCGGAGATATTCCACTGCCGTCGCCGACCGGCCTCCGAGCTTCGTATTCCCCGGCTGGTAGGTCCAGGGAATAAAGGCCGTGAATCCGCCGGTCCTGTCCTGGATATCGCGCAGCCGCACGAGATGCTGCACGATCTCCTCATCCGTTTCGACAGCCCCGAACATCATTGTTGCCGTAGTGGGCATGCCGAGTCCGTGGGCCGTCTCCATGACATCGGCCCATTGGCGCCATCGGATCTTGTCGGGGCTCACCTGTTTTCGCACGCGGTCCACGAGGATCTCGGCGCCCGCGCCGGGGATGGAGTCGAGGCCCGCGGCCCGGAGGCGCCGCAGGGTGTCTGCTACGCTGATCTTTGCGTGTTCCGCAAGGA
>JBBIHD010000360.1:0-2362 GCA_037447195.1 Nitrospirota bacterium
CCTTTCTCCCAGGCCGAGTCATCGCCACGTTGCATACCTTGGCAAAACCGCGTTTTTTGGCTTGCATCATCCATTGCAGTTCCTGTATTCTTACATCGACTCGACTCAGTTCGCGACGCAAAGAACGAGCCGGCGTCCCGTGAGCGATGAACGCGCCCGGGAGCGCCTGTAAAGAGCCTGGATAAGCACGAAGATCATGTTGATCGACTTCGGCGAACCGCGCGGCTGCGCCGCTCTTTCAGCGCGAATGCGCGTCCGAGCGAAGGGAACGCCGGCTCATCCTGATGAATCGAGAAGAACCTTGAAATCCTGAATATCGCTCCGGGAGGGCCTATGCTTCGCAAAACGCTCGTTCTCTTCTCCACCCTGTTCCTGCTGGCCGCATCCGCTGCCTGCTCAAAAAAACCCCTGACCGGCGCCGCGCTCCAGGGTGAGAGCACTCTTTCCATGCTCCGGGCGCTTTCAGCCGCGTACGAGGCAAAGAACAGCGCATCCTTCATGAAGCATATCGATGAACGATTCAAGGACAAGGCCTCCTTGGAAACAGAGCTTGAGAAGATATTCAAAGCCTACCAGTCCATCCGCTTCGCCGTGCAGCCCCTCAAGATGCTCGTGGTCGTGGAACAGCGCGGCCCTGTGCGGACGACCTTCAACTGGGAAGGAGAATGGCAGACGCCTGGCGGCAGGATCGTGAAGGACGGCGGCAGGGTCACCTTCGAGCTCGACGCGGTATCCTACCGGCTCACAGCGATAGACGGCCGCAATCCATTCCTGGTCCAGAATACGGTGAAGAAATAACGATCGCTGCGGCGATGCCCTCCGGCGCGACCATGGATCCCAGAACAGAACATATCACCACGGACTATCTCGTCATCGGCGGCGGCGTGGCAGGACTGCGCGCCGCCATTGAGCTTGCCCGCTCGGGCGAGGTGCTCGTCGTTACCAAGGCAGAGCCCACGGAGAGCAGCTCCGAGTATGCCCAGGGCGGCGTTGCTGTTGCCCTGTCCGACGAGGACGAGATCTCGATCCATTTCGAGGACACGCTCAAGGCAGGCGATGGCCTGTGCCTTCGCAGGGCCGTCAGGACCCTTGTCGAGGAAGGCCCCATGCGGATCCGGGAGCTCATCGTCTGGGGGGCCGAGTTCGACCGGGAGGGAGCGAAGCTCGCCTTTACCCAGGAGGCGGCCCACTCGAAGCGCAGGATACTGCACGCCCAGGGAGATTCCACGGGGCGCGAGATCATGCGCGTGCTCGTCGACAAGGTGCGCTCCACGAACAGGGCCACGAAGCTTGACTTCGCCTTTACCGTGGACCTGCTGCTGTGCAGGGGCAGGTGCTGCGGAGCGGTGGTGCTGCAGGAAAAGCTCGGCAGAACGCTCATCATCTCCGCGAAAGCCGTAGTGCTTGCCACCGGCGGCGCAGGTCAGCTCTATGAGCGCACCACGAATCCCCTCGTGGCGACAGGCGACGGCATGGCCATGGCCTACCGGGCCGGCGCATCGCTGCTCGATATGGAGTTCGTCCAGTTCCATCCCACGGCGCTCTATCGGCCCGGCGCGCCCCAGTTCCTGCTGTCCGAGGCCATGCGCGGCGAGGGAGGAAAGCTCCTGAATGCCGGCGGCATCCGGTTCATGGATGCCTATCATCCTGCCCGGGAACTCGCCCCGCGCGACGTGGTCACCCGCGCGATCCACAGGGAAATCGCGAAGACCGGAGCCGACCATGTCTTTCTCGACATGACCCATCTCGCAACTGACTATGTGAAGACCCGCTTTCCGCGGATCTACGCCACCTGCCTCGACTTCGGCATCGACATCACCGCGGCGCCCATACCGGTCTCGCCGGCGGCCCACTACATCATGGGCGGCGTCAGGACCGATGCCTGGGGCCGCACGACCGTTCCGGGCCTCTTCGCGGCCGGTGAAACGGCCTGCACGGGCGTGCACGGAGCGAACCGGCTGGCCAGCAATTCCCTGCTCGAAGGCCTGGTCTTTGGCGAGCGGGCAGGCCTTGCTGCGGCGCGCTATGCTGCCGGGCCGCAGGGACGAACGAGGTCCGGGCTTTCCTATCGTCCGGCACAGGTGCCGGCGAAAAGGCCCCTGAGCAGCGGGGCAAGAGCAAAGATGCGGGTCGAGCTGAAGCGATTGATGTGGGAATACGTGAGCGTTGTGCGGGACAGGAAAACGCTCTCCGCGGGGCTGAAGAGGCTTCAGGCCTGGGAACGGGAGATAAAGAGCGCCCCCTTTGAGAGCAGCGCCCTGGAACTGAGGAACATGATAACCACGGCACTGCTCATCACGCGCTCGGCGCTGCTGCGCGCCAACAGCGTGGGCGCCCACTTTCGGTCGGATTTTCCGGGAAA
>JBBIHD010000361.1:0-684 GCA_037447195.1 Nitrospirota bacterium
GTACCGCAGCGTGAGCCGGTGCTGCCAATCGTGCCAGAGGTTTGCATAGTAGCGATGCAGCACCCGCCTGCCCGTGGAATCGACGAGAAAGGGCAGGCCCCTGCCGCTGTAGGCAATGCTGATCTCGGCCAGCTTTTCCCTGCCGTATTTTTCCGCGATGTACCGGGTGAAGGACTCGCCGAACAGATACGCCGTCTGTCCTCCGGGCCAGGAATCGAGAAAGACCGTGGCCTGGTCCAGGGACGGGAAGGGCCCTTCGAGCGCTGCCATGCGCAGGACCATGTCCGCTGCCGCTGACCGGCCCCTGCCGCCCGAGGTCTGCTCCGTCTCCTCGTAGGTGGCCAGACCTTCGATCATCCAGGCGGGCTGGAACATGTTCGGAAAGTAGAGCCTGCCGAAGAGCGCCTGCATGACGCCGCCGAGGCCGCCCTTCACCATGTCAAGCTGGAGAATGTGGGCATACTCGTGGGTGATCACGAGCCGCAGCCAGTCATCATAGGCAATGGAGCCAAAGCCGGGCGAGCCCGCGGGAGGGGTCAGGAAGATGATCATCTGGTTGTAGGGAATGGGGAAAGCCATCCCGTTCGCCTCGTCCATGGCGTCGACGAGCACGAGGCGCGTCTTCTGTTTCGGCTCCCACTTGATGCGCGGCGCCAGTCGCGCGTGCGCGTCCTCGGCGATGCC
>JBBIHD010000361.1:727-2350 GCA_037447195.1 Nitrospirota bacterium
TGATAATGGACAAGGAAGTGCTCCGTCTCGATGGTGGTCCATGAATAAGAAGGGTCGAACTTTGCGAATGCCGTTGCCGGGAACATCAGCAGGACAGCCCCTGCCAGCAGATATCGTCTCACCAGGCCCTCCGGGATTCAGATTGATAGGGCATCATAGCACAAAAAAAGATGCGGCGGAACAGTATCTTCCGCCGCACTTAATGAACCTATAACGAGCATCTGGACGCGGATAAAATCTGATCAGACCGTTGAAAGAAAACCAAACCGTTGAACCGCCAGATGCGAAGGACGCGAAGGTTTTTTATGCTGTTGAAATCTGGATTTGAGCTTTCCTTTGCGGCCTTTGCGCCCTCGCGGTGAACGCTTTTGGCTTTATAGAACTTGACTGAAAATGTAAGATGTTTGTCCGCAAAGTACTTTAAAAAAGAACTCACCTGCAAGGGGAAGGGCTTTTCAGGACAAAAGCATCTGCCTTCTCAGGGTTTATCCGCTTTTTCCATGTCCCAACTGCCGTATTCAGGATGCAGGGTCCTCTCCGGCCGTGCTGTCAGCGCTTGACGCTTATTCCAGCGAGTGCCGCGGGTACAGCTCCGCCTCGCCCGCCTTTGCCGCGTCGGTGTAGAAGCAGGCGCCTGCCTCGATGTCCTTCTGGCCGATCGCATCCACGGCGGCGCCGATGCCTGCTGCCCGCACTGCCGCGGGCGCAACGACGAACAGGAACAGCCCGATCAGGGCCAGGCCCAGATGAAGCCCCCTGTCACGCGGCAGCGCGCCTTCTTCTGAACAGCTTCTCCGCTTCTATGGCAACGAAGGCCACTGCGGACAGGGCGAGCGTCAATCCGAGCTGATGCAGCGTCAGCGGCGCGGTGTTGAACACGCCGTTCAGGAAGGGCAGATACACGACCGCCATCTGGAGCCCGAAGGTGAGCAGGACCGCGCCGAGCAGCGGCCTGTTGCTGAACAGGCCGATCGAGAAGAGAGAGTCGTCCTCGGACCGCACCGCCAGAACAACGGCCATCCGTCCGAGCACCAGCGCCGTGAACACCATGGTCTGCCAGGGCAGCCCTGCGTTCATGCTGTAGGCCTGAAACAGAAGCGCTGACACGCCGATGACGAGCCCGACGATGACGATGAAGGCGCCCCGGTTCTGGGCGAAGATCCCCTCGTCCGGTCTGCGGGGCGGCCGCTGCATCACCCTGCTCCCGGCAGGCTCCGCGGTCAGGGCAAGCCCGGGAAGGCTGTCGCACAGGAGGTTCATCCACAGGATCTGTATCGGGATGAGCGGCAGCGGCAGTCCGAAAAAGGGCGCCAGGAACACGGCCCAGACGGTGCCGGCGTTGGAGGTCATGGTGTATTTGATGAATTTCAGGATGTTGTCATAGATGCGCCTGCCTTCCTTCACCGCCTTCACGATCGTCGCGAAGTTGTCGTCCAGCAGGATCATGCTCGACGCCTCCTTGGACACGTCCGTGCCGGTGATGCCCATGGCCACGCCGATATCGGCCCGCTTCAGCGCCGGCGCGTCGTTCACGCCGTCTCCCGTCATGGCCACGAACTGGCCCCGGTCCTGCAGCGCCTCCTGCAAGGGGTTCAGGTGCAGGATCAGGGCGTCGGCTCCGAT
>JBBIHD010000362.1:0-2336 GCA_037447195.1 Nitrospirota bacterium
CACCCTGATCTTCGCCGGCTCGTCGGCCCTGGCCGTCGGTTTTCTGCAGCTGGTGAGCGGCTTCGGCCTGGAGCCGGGGCTGGGGTCCTTCCTGAGCTTTCCCTGGGTGGCGCTGACCTTCTATGCCATGACGCGCTACCGGCTGTTCGATATCCGCATCGTCCTCTCCCGGTGGCTCACCGTGGCCCTGCTCTTCATCGTCCTGTCTTCGGCGCACCTCGCGCTGTTCAAGCTGATGCAGCCCCATATGGGCGATGCTCCGGCCATCGTGCTTTCGCTCACGGTGATCGCCGTCGTGCTGTTCGGCACGCCGGTAAGGCGAGGCGTGCAGGCGTGGATGCACCGGATCGTCGTTGGCGGCAGGTTCGATTACCAGCGGATCCTGAGAGAGTCCGCCCGGGCGGTCATTTCGATCCTTGACCTTGACGAGCTCCTGAAATTCACCATCGACAGCATGCGCAGGAGCCTGGGCGTGGGGAACGTATTCCTGTTCCTGAAGGACGGCAAGGGGCGTTTCTTGATGCGCCAGGGCTTCGGAACGGCCAGGATGGCTGCAGAGAGCGCGCCGCTGGAAGCGGACGTCATCCGGCTCGTGAAGGACACGCAGCACGTGGTCATCCGCGAGGAAATGGAGGGCCTTTTGCCTGAGCGCGAGTTCAGCGGTCTGAACACGGCGCTGCAGGAGCTTGGCGCCGAACTTATCGTGCCGCTCCATTTCAAGGGTCAGATGCAGGGGGTTCTGACGCTCGGGTACAAGGGAAACGGCGAGCCCTATATCCAGAGCGATATCGATCTTCTGGAGACGCTGGCAGGCCACGTGGCGATCGCCATTGAGAATGCCCGGCTCTTTGATGAGGCCCGCCAGATGCGCGAGTCGCTGAACGAGAGCGAAGAACGCTACCGGGTGATGGTGGAGACGACGGTAAAAAAATATCTGTCCTCCTGATGTCGGAAGCTCTTCCAAAAAAAACGGAATGACGTGTTGGTCATTCCGTTTTCCGGACGCGGGGGTTGTCGATGCCTCCGTCACTTCGGCTGCCCGGTCTGTCCATGCTTCCGCGCGTTCTTCCGTTTCTTCCTTCCTGCCAGATAGGCCTCAACGGGCCGCCACCCGAAGGTGACGCTCTTTGCCGCGGCTGCTGCCATGCCGCTTGCCAGTTTCTGCGCCGCCACCGTCAGGGCCATTGCGATGCCGATGAAGGGGAGGAAGACCGCGAAGACCAGTCCGAGGACCGGCGCTGCTGCCAGGACCACTCCGGCTGGCGCCTTGATGTAGAGCATCTTGCTGTCGCCGGGCAGGGTGCCTTCCTGTGCGATGTCCACCCGCTGGCCGTTCGTGAGGCTCCAGTACGTTCCCTTCGTCACCTTATGTCCGCCTTTGGTAAACATATCCAATCCCTCCTTTCAGCGTGGTATCCTTTGGTCTCTTCTTGATTTGACTATAGCAGGTGAGGCCTGTTCCGCCTATTGGCAGAAGTACCTACTGGGAAGGGTATTCTGTCGTAATACGAAAGAACTACTCCGGCAAGACAGCAAGGCGGCCTTTCCGGCCTTTGTTTTTTACAGTAATGAATGAACTCGACAGGTGATAAGTAATATATTACAATGTGAACGTCAGATAAGGGCGATGCGCTTATGCCTAGAAAGTTTATCATGCGGCTGAACAATGCCGTCATCCGAGATGTAGAAAAGTTCACAAGCGTGAAGGGCATTAGCCTGACGCGTATGGTCGAGGAATTTTCATGAAACTTTCCTCTCGGGACTAGCTTGACGCGTCGCGACGGCCGACGTAACTGAATCCCGCTGCTGAGGGATGTCGCGTCGTTAAAAGGAGCCACCAGCTCCTGCTGATGGGGCTCTGCTGAGTTAACAGTATATATTATTCTTGTCGCTAGCAACGCATCTTAGGCATGTGTTTTCTTCCTCTGGTGTGCCTTCACTAAGTTGTGAAGTATAGTGGCAGATTTAATCAAGTTTGACCATGGAAATATCGAAGACGCTGAAGATAAAAAGGAAAAAGCAGCTTGAAGAAAATTAGGGAAAGTGATTTATATCTTGCTAGTAAGCGTTATCAGAGGTTTCTAAAGGAACATGCGGGGAAGAAGAAAAGTGCTGGTGCAAGGAAAGGGTCATCTGTATTTAAGTCCGCGCCCATAAGCCTATTGAGCGCACTAGAACGCACCGACGTATTCCGGTTGCGTCATCATATATTAGATATCAAAATTCCGGAGCAGTTTAGTGTTATTCATAATCCAAAAGAAACGTTGAAGGTTTTTTGCTCTTTTGCAAAAGCAAAGAGAGCTTATGGCCACCGAGTTAGAGAGATAAATGTAGAT
>JBBIHD010000363.1:0-651 GCA_037447195.1 Nitrospirota bacterium
GTTTATCTCAAATCGGCTGAAAGTCCAGTTCACGCTGAGCCATTACAATATCAGCCAATCCGTTCCTATCGTCATGCGTTCACTGCGGTCTGCCAAAGTGGGCGCTCCATGATCCCGCAATTCATCAGCCTGATGTACGTTTAAGGTGAATAGCATGCCGAAAACATTAAAGAACGTCAATGATCCGCCAGAGTATGTTATCCTTCTGCACGGCATGGGCAGGACAAAGCGATCAATGGCCCTGCTGGAGCGCCGGCTTCGGAAGGCCGGTTATGCCGCATTCGCTGTCGGCTACCCTTCTCTGACGAAAAAAATCAAGCAGCTTGCCGATGAACATCTTTCCCCGGCAGTTGACCGCTGCAGGGCCGCAGGCGCTGCACGCATCCATCTGGTGACCCATTCGCTCGGCGGCATCATTGTTCGGCAGTATCTGAAGGACAGAGAACTTCCGGCCGGCAGCAGGCTCGTGATGCTCGCACCGCCGAGCCAGGGAAGCGAACTGGCTGAGCTGCTCAAGAAGTTCTTTTTCTATCGCCGGATCATGGGGCCCGCTGCGCAGGAACTCGGCATAGGTCCTGACAGCGTACCGGTCAGCCTTGGAGCGATCCCTGTCGAGACCGGCATCATCATCGGCATTAGGAGCATCATGCC
>JBBIHD010000363.1:661-2317 GCA_037447195.1 Nitrospirota bacterium
TTCGCCAATAGGATATTCAAGGGACCTAATGACGGAAAGGTATCGGTCGAACGGGCGAAGCTGGCGGGCATGAAGGATTTCCTGGTCCTGCCTGCTGGTCATGCCTTTATCATGAGAAATCCTGCGGCTATTGAGCAGGTGATCCATTTTCTGCAGCATGGCGAGTTTCACCATTCAGACCGGGGACACAATGGAACCTGATAAGCCTTTCGAGATGCCCATAGACGGCGTGCTGGACCTGCATACCTTCCGACCCGGCGAGGTGAAAGAGCTGGTGCCTGACTATCTTAAGGCCTGCCGAAAGCGCGGCATCCTGCAGGTACGCATCATTCATGGCAAGGGCACCGGTGCGCTTCAGCGGACGGTCCGCGCAATTGTAGATCGTCTTCCTATCGTGCTGGAGGTCAAAACCGGCGATGAATCGTCAGGAGGATGGGGAGCGACGATCGTTACGCTGAAGGCATTGGAATGACATCTCTTCAGATGTATGGCATTTTCAGAGAACGATCCGTCCCGATACTGTCGTCCAGGTTCGAAGTTTAGAACATGATGTCCTTTCAGGAAGCTATTGCTCTTTTGCGCGTTCGTGCTATACTCTTTTTAGAATCAACTTCAGCAGCATATTCCTTTCTTCGCATCGAATCAATATGTTTGCGTGTCAGAAGCGCCTTCTTCCTACGTTTCTGCGATCGCATCGGCAACGCTGTCCGGGCCGGCATATCACCTGCGCATCCGGCGCGGTTCATCATATCATCTCATCCTGCAAGAAAGGAGGAACGTATATGTCAGTTTTTTATAGCGGAACACCGGCAGCCACCGGCAGTTACGGGAACCGCTCCACCGTCGAAAGCCTGCAGAAGCATTTTCCCGGAGAACTGCCGGGCGCCGCAGCATGCATCCTGGCGCCCTTCATCGGTCTTGCCTTCACACTGCTCATGCCCCTGCTTCTCCTGTGCATCCTTGTCCTGTTCATTGCAAAGCCTGCCGCAGCGGCTGAACCGACCGTTGATCAGGAATCGACAGCCTGCCTCTCCTGCCATCAGATGCTGTCCCGCGGCAAATCTCTGGCGAACGGAGAATCCCTGTCGCTCCGCGTAACAGGAAAGCAGTTCCACGGGTCCGTGCATGCGGCGGTGCCCTGTACGGGCTGCCACAGCGACATGAGCCTGGGCTCCCATCCGAAGACGGTCCATGCAAGCCGCCGCGCCTTTGCACTCCAGATGGCCCAGGCCTGCAGGATCTGCCACGGCAATGATCCGTCACCGACCCATGAAGCCCATAATTACGAATCCGCGCGCGCGAACGCACCACCCTGCTCGGATTGCCATGGTTCCCACGCCATCCGCAGGGTCTCCCGGCTCAAATCCGCAAAGAACACCACTCAGTACTGTCTTTCCTGCCATGCAAAAAGCATCACCACGCTCGTGAATGGAAGATCGATCTCGCTTACCGTCGATCAGGAGGTCATCAGGGGGTCTGTACACTCCCGGCATGGCTGTTCCGACTGCCACGGGGAGTACTCCAAGACCTCCCATCCCCTGCAACGGCCCGGCGACCGGCGGGAGTTCTCCCTTGCCGCGTCCTCGGCATGCGCTCGCTGCCACTCCGACAAGAAGGAAGACTACGACGGCAGCATCCATGCGGCCTGCCTGAACA
>JBBIHD010000364.1:0-2314 GCA_037447195.1 Nitrospirota bacterium
GGATGTCCTCAGCCTATAGCGGGCCGATCCTTGAACTGCGCAATGCGTCATTCCGCTACGCCGGCGAGCGGATGATCGTGCAGGACCTTTCCTTCTCCATGGGCAACGGAGAGTTCATCGGGCTGCTCGGCGCGAACGGTTCGGGAAAATCAACGATCCTGAAGCTTGCCGCAGGCATGTTGAAGCCCTCGCAGGGCGAAGTGCGGCTCTGGGACAAGCCCCTGCACACCTACCGCAACAAGGACCGGGCAAAGCTGCTGTGCTATTTCCCGCAGCACCTGGACGTGAATGTGCCCTTCACGGTGAGGGAGATCGTGGGCATGGGGCTCTACCCCTACGACATCCCGCCGCACCTGACCGTTGACGAAGCGATCGGCATGGTGGGGCTGGACGAGAAGGCCGAGACCCCTGTTACGAACCTGAGCGGCGGCGAACGGCGGCGGGTGTTCATCGCCATGACGCTGATCCAGGGCGCAGGCGTGCTGCTGCTGGACGAGCCCCTGGCGAACCTGGACATCAAGTACCAGATAGAGTTCCTGCGGCTGCTGCGGGGCCTCCAGAAGCAGAAGGGCATATCGGTAATCATGGCGCTGCACGACATCAATATCGCCTTCCAGTTCGAGAAGGTTATGCTGATCAAGGACGGCAGCGTGCTCGGCACCGGCAGCCCGGATGGGGTGCTTACGGCGTCATTGCTCAAAGAGGCATTCGACGTGGCGGTCCACGTGGAGCGTTCAGCGAACGGTTCACTGTATATCAGCCACGGGACGATACGGTGAGCAGAGGCGCGACCAGGGCCATCGGGAAGCCGGATTTGTCCGCACCGGTCAAGGATCGGACACTTTGCGGCGATCCAACTATCCAACGACCGGGAATATTGCGAGCCCTTCCGGGCACAGGTGAGGAGGGATAGTGACACAGCTTGAACAGGCGCAGCAGGGGACCATAACGCAAGAGATCGGGAAAGTGGCGGCAGACGAAGGCCTCGACGCCGAGCTCGTCCGGCGAAGGGTGGCTTCCGGCAAGATCGTCATTCCGGCCAACAGCCGCAGGCAGGCCCGCATCGCCGGCATCGGCAAAGGCCTGCGGACCAAGGTGAACGCCTCGATCGGCACGTCAACGGACATCGCCGACCTGACCCTGGAGGTCGAAAAGGCGCGCGTTGCCGAACGGTACGGCGCTGACACGCTCATGGACCTGAGCGTGGGCGGCGATATCGCGTCCATCCGCAAAGCAGTGCGGGAAGCCGTCTCGCTGCCGATCGGCACCGTGCCGCTCTACGAGGCCTTCGCACAAGCGATCGAGCGCTACGGCGCGGCGGTGAACATGCCGGCGGAGCTGCTCTTCGAGATCACGGAGCAGCAGTGCGAGGAAGGCGTCGGGTTCATGGCCATCCACTGCGGCATCAACCGGCGCACCGTCGAGATGCTCAGGAAGCAGCAGTACCGCTACGGTGGCCTCGTTTCGAAGGGGGGCTCCTACCTCGTGGCCTGGATGGAGCACAACAACCGGGAAAATCCCCTCTATGAGCATTTCGACCGCGTCGTCAGCATCCTGAAAAAGCACGACACGGTCCTGAGCCTCGGGAACGGGTTCCGTGCCGGCGCCATTCACGACGCCACGGACCGGGTGCAGATCCAGGAACTGCTGATCAACTGCGAACTGGCCGAGATCGGCAGGGAGCAGGGCTGCCAGACCATGGTGGAAGGTCCGGGCCACGTGCCGATCAACGAGATCGAAGCGAACATCATCATGCAGAAGAAGATGAGCGGAGAAGCGCCCTTCTATATGCTCGGCCCGATCACCACGGACGTCGCGCCGGGCTACGACC
Source organism: Nitrospirota bacterium (assembly GCA_037447195.1). Classification (GTDB taxonomy): domain Bacteria; phylum Nitrospirota; class UBA9217; order UBA9217; family UBA9217; genus GWC2-57-13. Next base: position 1,832 of record JBBIHD010000364.1, read on the forward strand.
ACATCACGGCGGCCATCGGCGCTTCGCTTTCCTCGGCCTACGGGGCAGACTTCATCTGCTATGTCACGCCCGCCGAGCATCTGGGGCTTCCCTATCCCGAGGACGTCCGGGAGGGCGTGACAGCCTCGCGGATCGCGGCCCACATCGGGGACATGATCAAGCTCAAGAAAACGGACCGGGACAAGGCAATGGCCAAGGCCCGGCGCGACATGCAGTGGGACGCCCAGTTCGACCTGGCCATCGATCCGGAGCGCGCGCGGGAGATCAAGGCGAAGCGAGGCAGCGGCGATCTGCATTCCTGCACCATGTGCGGGAAGTTCTGCGCCAACAATATGCTGAAGGATATGTTCCAGCATGATATGGCAGGCTCGGACAAGAGGTAGCAGGACATGAAGATCATCTGTCCCCATTGCCGGCGGGAAGCGGCCTGGGAGGACAACCCCTTCCGTCCCTTCTGCTCGGACCGGTGCAGGGTCCTGGACC
>JBBIHD010000365.1:0-2306 GCA_037447195.1 Nitrospirota bacterium
CGGTGATTATGACAAAAAGGGCTCTTTTTTATGTCATCAACATGGAGAAGACCCTATGTTTTTTGTCGTGCGTGGCACTTTGGCGGCAACCGCATCTTGTTTCAAGAAGGACCTTACATGCTGAAAAAGCTCATCACCCACGCCATCTGCCTCATGCTCCTGCTTCAGCCCGCCTTCGGCGCGACCGGGTTCCGCTTCTCTCCCAAGCCGAACAAGGCCCATCTCATCCAGTGGCGGCCGTGGAGCAGCGAGACGCTCGCGGAGGCAGGCAGGAAGAACAAGCTCATCCTCCTGTCCCTCAGCGCCGTCTGGTGCCATTGGTGCCATGTGATGGACGAGACCACCTACTCGGACGAACGGATCATCGCCTTTTTGAACGAGCATTTCATCCCTATCCGCGTAGACGCCGACGAACGGCCCGACATCGACAGCATCTACAACCAGGGCGGATGGCCCAGCACGGTCATCCTGCTGCCCGAGGGGGAGGTGCTGAAGGGCGGGAACTACATTCCGCCCGACGAGTTCCTGGCGCTTCTCACGAAGGCGGAGGAGCTGTTCCGCACGGACCGGGAAGGCATCAGGCGGAGCATCGGGCAGCTGCGCGAGGCGCGCATGCTCGGGTCCAGCCGCATGACCATGGCGCCGGACGAGAGCGAGATCGCAAAGGTCGAGAGCCTCTTTCGCGAGGCCTTCGACAGGCAGTATGGCGGATTCGGCACGGGCCAGAAATTTCCGAACCCCCCGGCACTGGACTTCCTCCTCTCGCGCTTTGCGAAGAGCAGGGACGGGGAGCTGAAGCGCATCATCACCAAGACCCTGAACGGGATGGCGAAGGGCGGGGTCCGTGACCGCATTGAGGGAGGCTTCTTCCGCTACGCGACCAAGCAGGACTGGTCAGAGCCGCACTATGAGAAAATGCTTGAGCTGAACGCCGGGCTGATCAGGTCCTACAGCGAGGCCTACCTTCTCCTGGGCCGGAAGGATCACCTGCAGGCCGCGCAGTCGACGGCGCGGTACGTGCGGGACAACCTGTACGACTCCGCGAGCAGCGCTTTCTTCGGCAGCCAGGATGCCGACGAGGCCTACTACAAGAAGCGCGACCGGAAGGGGATGCAGAAGCCCTTCGTGGACAGGACCGTGTACGGCGACTCGTCGTCGAGCATGATCAGCGCCCTCGTCTCCCTCTCGGGCGCTGCAGAGGACCCGGCCCTTCTGGCCATGGCGGAAAAGGCGGCAGCCTATCTGCTCCGAAACCTTTTCTCGGAGCACGAGGGCATGGCGCACTATTTCCGCGACGGAAAGGCGCTGCAGTACGGACACCTTTCGGACAATGCGCTCTTCGGGCAGGCCATGCTGGACCTCTACAATACCACGGGAAAGGCGCGATACCGTGAAGCAGCAGAGCGTACCGGCAACCTCATCATGGACCGCTTCTACGACAAGCAGGTGCGCCGGTTCCGCTCCTTTCTCCACGCCGAGGTCGCGCGGCCCGCGACGGCAGGGGTGCTCGCGGATGTGAACCAGAACACCGCGAACTACCAGACGCTTTCGCTGCTCGGCTGGCTCCTGCATCTCACACCTTCGGACAGCATGCAGGCGGCGCGCGACGCTGCGCTCATGACCTTGTCCGCGGAATACCGGAGCAATCCGCCCCAGGCCGGGGGCTACGGGACGGCCCTGGTCTGGGCCTTCGAGGCCCCCCTGGAGATCACGATCATCGGCGACGAGCGGAAGGCCGGCGAGTTCCTTGTTGTCGCGAACACCGTCTTCGTGCCTGCCAGGGTGGTCCGCGTGCTGTCGCTCTCGAAGGATGCGAAGGAGATCGAGCGGTTGAACTACCCGCTCAAGGAAGCGGTCTACCTCTGCACGGCAAAACGGTGCTCAGCGCCGATCACAGAGGCGGGGAAGTTCCAGCAGGCGATGCAGCAGTTTCTCTCGGTTCAGGGGAAGCAGAAATAATCCGGATTATCCCCAAAATTCACCCGCTGACCGGGGTAGCCTGAGCGTCACCAGCGAGCTTCCCTCGGCAGGAAAGGGAGGAGTTTCTTGCCCGCAGCCCCTTCACTCCGTCGCGCATGCGTGCCTGATCATTCCTGGCGGGACAGTACGATTCCTCTCGTTCCTGAAGCCTGTGCAGGTCGAAGCGCTGCGGAGCACGCTCCGGGCGCGACTATCGTTCACGGGCTGCGGGCTTTGCATGCATCACAGTTTGAGGAACGTCCGGGAAATTAAGGATTGACAGAAGGATCTTTGTAGTACATAATGTACTACAGAATGAGGAGGCTGCTGTGCCGTCAAGTACGCGT
>JBBIHD010000366.1:0-2281 GCA_037447195.1 Nitrospirota bacterium
GGTCGACACAGAGACACGGAGAAAAACGTCTCGAAAATTTAAAGGTTTTCTCTGTGACCTCCGTGGCTCTGTGGTTACATCTGAGTTTTACGATTTTATCAGATTTGATCCGCGTTCAGATTTTTTCAGGTTTATTTGCTCACAGAGATGTCCATTCCCTTGTCGATCGAATAAATATGATAGATCCGGAAGTCCTGCACCCAGGGATGGCGCACGTAGTAGTCGGCCTTGTGCCACATGAACACCCAGGGAGCATTCCCGATGATGCGGTCTTCGGCCCTGCGGTAGAGGCGGTAGCGCTGCTGCTCGTCGAACAGGGACTGGGCTTGTTCGATCAGACGGTTCATCTCTTCATCAACGCATCGCGTCCGGTTCCCAGCCGGCCCAACGCTGCCGATGTGGAAGAGAGGGTAGAGGAAGTTCTCGGGATCGGGATAATCGGCCCACCAGGAAAGCCAGAAGGCATCAGGCTCGCCCAGATTAACGGCCTGCTTGAAGGCGCTCCAGTCGCGCTGGTGGATCTCGGCCCGCAATCCCGCTTCGGCCAGGTAGCCCTGGACGACCTCCATCACATCGAGGATATCCATTTGCGATATATACAAGTTTATCCGCGTGCCTTCTGCCCCTGCTTCGCGTACAAGCCGCCGCGCTAATTCCGGATCATAGGCATAGCGCTTTCCCGGGTCCGGCCCCGTTCCATGCCTCCATAAAGCAGGAGGCACCGGCCCTGCGGCCAGCAGGCCGCGTTTTTCGAACACTGTCTCCAGTATCCGGCGCCGGTCGATGGCGTGATTCACCGCGCGCCGCACGCGCACATCGTTGAAGGGCGGACGGGTGCAGTTGAGGCCGATGTAGTAGGTGTTCAGGCCCGGTTTTCCGGCCACGAGGCCCTTCCAGGCGGGATCGGTGGTGTATCTTCTGAATTCGGCCGCCGGGATCAGCAGCACGTCCAGTCCGCCTGTTTCGAATTCAAGCACAGCGGTCAGTTCTTCCGGGATGATCCGATACAGGAATCCCTTGAGCCTGGGGGGGCCTTCGAAATAGTCCTGGCGTGCAGAGAGAATGAGCCGCTGCCCATGGGACCACTCGGTCAGGACGAAGGGGCCCGTGCCCACGGGATGGGCGCCGAAATCGGGGCCATAGCGTTCCACCGCTTCACGGGGCACCACATAGGCCGTGGTCATGGCGAGAAGGGACAGGAAGGGGCCAAAGGGTTTTTCCAGCGTCAGGGAGAGCGTATGATCATCGATCACGCGTATGCCCTGCACCTGGGAAGCCGTGCCGTCGAGGAAGTCGCGCGCTCCGGCGATCCGGTCAAGTACCCAGGTGAGGGGGGCCCTGGTCTTGCGCGTCAGCACGCGCTCAAAGGAGTAGCGGAAATCATGGGCGGTCACCGCCCTGCCGTTGCTGAAGGTAGCCCCTTTTCTGAGCCGGAAGCGGTAGGTGCGGTGGTCGGGCGAGATGGTCCAGGACCGGGCGAGGTCGGGCACGATGTTCAGTTCTTCATCGAAGCGCACCAGGCCGTTGAATATCTTGGCCGCGATGCCGCCGCCCATCACGTCGGTGATCAGGGCGGGGTCGAGGGTTGTCGGGTTCGCGCTGAGCCGCAGGTGCAGGTGGCCGGGAAGCCGGTTCTCGCCTTTTCCGGCGCATCCCGCGGGAAGGAGCGGGGCTGTTAGGAGCGCGCTCACCAGGGCTGCCCGACCGAGCCGTTGGATCATCATGGGCCTGCTACCGCCGCGCTGCAGCGGCGACGAGGGCGCGGAAGAGTTTTTTTGTCGCGCGGTCATGGGGCGTCTTTTCCGGGTGCCATTGCACGGCGATGAGGAACGAACCATCCCTGCCTTCAAAGGCCTCGACCACGCCGTCCCTGGCAAGGGCCGAGAGCTGGATGCCGCGGCCGGGGTTCTTGACGGCCTGATGGTGGCTGCTGCGCACCCGTATGCGCGAAGGGCCGAGGATCTTCGCAAGAAGCGTCCCGTCGAGGACCGACACGGGATGGAAGACCTTTTCGCCCTTTTTCCCGGCGCCGTGGGGAATCGACTTCAGGAATTGCAGCGGGATGTCCTGGTACAGGCTGCCGCCAAGAGCAACGTTCACGAGCTGCGCTCCGCCGCAGATGGCGAGGACCGGCCTGCGGGCCTTCCGTGCGGCGCGAAAGAGCGATATTTCGAACTGCGTCCGGCGGTCAGGAGAAAGCGTCAGGTTGGCGCCGGGCAGCTTGCGCTCGCCGTAGAAGGAGGGGCTGATATCGTCCCCGCCGGAAAGGACGAAGCCGTCC
>JBBIHD010000367.1:0-2238 GCA_037447195.1 Nitrospirota bacterium
GTTATAGGCGCCGCAGAGCCCCAGCCGTTCGGGGGAAACAACGCACACATGGTTGGGCGCGAAGCTCTGGCAGAGAATGCAGGAATAGAAGGTGTCCACCGACTCGTCGGTCATGGTGGCCAGGCGCACGTCGCGTTCGGCATAGGCTTTGCGCGCTTCTTCCAGCATGCGCTTCACGTCCGCGTCGTCCACGTAGAGGGTCACCTGGACCTTGTCCACGATGTTTGCGAACTTGTGCTTCAGCATGGTCGACAGGATGTCGCCGAAATGCCGGAGCTCGAAGCCCTCGTTCAGGGCCGCGATGCTGACGCGGAACCAGTTCTGGTCGCGCTGGCCCATGTGCCAGATGCCCTGGGCCTCGTTGATGAAGTGATGGATCTTGCGCTCCAGCACGGGTTCGAAATCCTTCTGCATCTTGCGGCCCGCTACCTCGACGACAACGCCGAGGGGCATCTGGCCGCCCTTCTTGTACCGGGCCTCGGCATCGGCGCCGACGATCGTCACCTTGCCGTCCTCGACCTTGTCGAGATCGACGGTATGGAGCCATTCAAAGGCCGGCGTGCGCTGCCCGCCGAACTCGATGTGCATGTCCTCTTTCCGGATGCGCTCGCCTTCGAAGGCCGGGCCGTAGGCAACGGGGATGGGCGGCTTGGACACGGTGATCTTGAGGCCGCGCACCTCGATGCAGCGCTCCACGATCTTCCTGGGGTCAAGCTCCTTTTCGACCTCCTCGTAGATCGTGACGCCCGTGGGATGGATGACCGGGATGTCGGTGTTGCAGATGGCCGGGAAGCCCATGTTGATGGCGCCCGCGCCCGTGGTCCAGATGCGGTCGTTCAGAGGGCCGAGCACCATGGCAAAGGCGAAGACCTTGTCTTTCGAGTACTTGAGAATCCTCTTGTAATCCCCGCCTTTCATGCCGCCGAAGGTCAAACCCGCGCGGGCCGCCCAGTTCAGGGCGTAGATGGCATGCTCGACCTCGGGGCCGAGAGGAACGAGCCGCGTGTCCCAGCCGAGCTGCACGCCCTTGCGAAGCAGCTGCTTGGTCATACTGTCGCCGTTCACATTGCCGCACATGAGGGTCAGGATGTTCTTCTGCTGCAGCTCCCGGGCGATCTCGAGAGCGTGGTCGTCGTCATTGGCCGCGCCGATGGCGCAGACGTACCCCGGCATGGTTCCGTCCACGAGCTGCACGCCCAGGTTCCGAAGGATCGTGTCCGTGATGAATCCATTGTAGGTCAGGCCGATGGTGTCGTCCTTCACCGGCTCCTGGCCGTAGATGTACCGGACGGCCATGATCATCTCCTGGGCGAAGAGGGCGGCCATGCCCGCGTCCAGCGCCTCGCCCAGGTAGGGAACATAGAGCGAGTCGGTCGGCGCGTCGGTAACAAGCGGCTTGACCTGCTGCTCAAGCGCTCTTTTCATGTCGCCGGGGTTCCGGACCTCGAAGCCCGTCATGGCGAACATCTGCGGCAGGAAATAGGCAGTGTCCGGGAACTCGAAGGCGAGGTCTGCGCCCTTTTCACTGATGGCCTTCTCAACGAGGGCCTCCGCCTGCTTGACGTAATACTGCGCGCCCAGAATGGCGCCGGTGGCAATAGCTTTTGACATTGTATACTCCTTGTGTTCAAACGGATGAATTCAGAATCCAGAATACTGAATCCAGAATGCCCGAACCGTGTGCCTATTCTGAATTCTGACTTCTGAATGCCGGCATCTGCATGCCTACGCTCTCGCCTTCAGGAACGTGGGAAGCGCATTGGCTTCACGCGGCCCCACGGTGATCTTCCAGCCCGGCAGCTTCTCCTCCAGCGAGCCCGAGAGGATCGCCACGTAGCCGGGAATGATCAGCTCCTTGTGGCTGAGGTTCTTCTCCACGCCGCTCTCGGTGATGAACTGGGCAATCTTGCTGGCCGTGAACTTTCCGGCCGCCCAGGCCGTGAGCACCGACAGGCCCTCGTTGTCCATGACGGCTAGCCATGACGGCACCTTGCTGTTCTCCACTTCGCCGCGCACGATGAAGTAACGGGTCGTCACCGACAGGTCCTGCTCCGAGAAGGCGGGGCCGCCGCGCAGGTGATTGCGCACGTCGGCCAGGTCGCGAAAGTACCAGCCATTGGCGACAATCCCGTGCTCGCTGGGCGACAATCCGGTGAGCAATGTGGCCTGCGCGCTGCAGGTCACGGCCGGCAAGACGGTTCCCAATGGGCAGGAAAATCCTTCCGCCGCCAAACGGCT
>JBBIHD010000368.1:0-2232 GCA_037447195.1 Nitrospirota bacterium
GGGTTTTGGCAGGCAGAGAGGTCCGGCGAGATGTCGCTCCTGAAAGTCTTAAAACAGCGGGAAGAGAAAGCTGAAGCCCGCAGGCAAGAAGCGATCACCGAAACGCGAAGGCTCGCGGCGTTATTGCGGGAGCGGTTTGCATTCGATTCGCTCTATCTGTTCGGGTCCATTCTGACGCCCCGGTTCAGCCTCCGTTCGGACATTGACATGGTGATCAGGGGACTGAAGATGGAAGATTTCTTCAAGGCCCACGCATTCCTGCTCAAGGAAAGCGCCCATGAGGTCGATCTGAAGCCGTTCGAAGATCTGGATGAATTTTCCAGGAAAAAGGTTTTGAGCGAGGGCTTGAGGATTGGATAGAGATTTGCTGCGCGGCCTCATCTCGGAGGTGGAGCGGGAACTGGAGAACCTGCTGGAGCTCCGGCGGGAGATGTCGGAGATCGGCATGCAGGAATCGATCATCTTTCGCCGCTCCCAGGGTTCCATCCTTCATGATTTCTACACCGGCTGCGAGCGGATGTTCAAGAAGATCGCTTTTGATATCAACGGCGGCTTTGAAGACACCGACAAATGGCATAAAGCCCTGCTCGTCAGGATGACCATTCCTGTGAAAGGTGTACGGCCTCGGGTGCTCTCGGAAGAGCTTGCAGCCGATCTCGATGAGTATCTCTCGTTTCGGCATGTGTTCAGAAACATCTACGGGTTTGAGCTGAAGGGCGAGCGCATTGTGCGGCTTGTGAAGAAGTTCGACAGCATGGTCGATCGGGTCGTCACTGAGGTCAGGCGTTTTCTTGATTCCCTGGGCGATGAATTAAAGGCATAGCGCAGAGTGTCTTTTGCTTCACCTGTGTCTCGGTGCGGCGCCGCACTCCGCCAGTTCTGTCCTTCGGGATACTGCTTCCATCGAATAAAGTGTATTTTCCCCATGCCTTCGGGCCGTAAGAGCGATAGCCGTTATCAAGAACCCATCACCACCCGCACATCGAGCGCCACAACGCCTTTTTCGTAGACCCGCACGGGATTGAGGTCGATCTCGCGGATCTCCGGGGCCTGATCCAGCAGGCGGGTCAGGGCATCCATGACCGTGAGTACGGCTTCGAGGTCCAGGGGCGGGCTTCCGCGAAATCCCTTCAGAAGCGTCCAGGCCCGTGTCAACTGCATCATCTCCAGCGTTTCTTCCCGCGTCATGGGCAGAATGCCGAACGCCGCGTCTTTCAGGGCCTCGACCCAGACCCCGCCCAGGCCGAAGGCAATGCTCGGACCGAACTGCTCGTCCCGCAGGCCGCCGACCAGGAGCTCCAGGCCCGGCTGCATCATTTTTTCCAGCAGGAACGCCTCGATCCTCGCGGCTGGTCGATGCCGGGCAACGGCATGCTTCATGCTCTCCACTGCCGCGGCAAGAGAGTGCTCGTCAATGATGTCGAGCAGCACAGCGCCGGCCTCGGTCTTGTGCACAATGTCACGCGAGAGGGCCTTGAGGGCCAGGGGGAAGCCGAGTCGCTGCGCAGCGCTTCTCATGGCGTCATGATCGTCGGGCTGAAGGGCCGCATGGTCCGGCACAGGGATGCCGGCAGCCAGGGCGAGCTCCTTTGCCTCGTGCTCAAGGAGATGGGTGCGGCCCTGCTTGCGGGCGGCGCGGATGATGTCAGCGGGGGTTCGCATCGTATTCTCGTGTGGCACAAAGGTCATGATACGGTATACACGATACAAGATTCAGGATGCAAGATAATGCTTCTGGCCACTAACTGCTGTCTGCTGTCTACAGTATGCTGATTACTGACTGCTGACCGCTGTCACTGCTTGTTCTTCCCCAGCATGCACCCCGCCCGCCGCAGCACTGCAAGGGCCCGCACAGCGCGTTCCGGCGACGGGAAGGCCGGGATGCCGAGCTGCTGGACGCTGCGCTCCACGTCCTCGGAGTAGCGCAGGCCCTGGAGCATGCAGGACGTGACGGGTTTTTTCAACTCGCTGCAGGCGCGGGCGATCATTTCGGCGCTCTTTTCCGTAACCGTTGTCGTGCCCATCAGCACGATCACCACGGCTGCGTCATAGTGCGGCAGCGCTTCCCTGAGCGCCCGGTAGTAGTCATCGTCGCTTCCGCTACCCGTGATGTCGATGGGATTGCTCAGCACAAAGAAGGCGGGAAAGGTCTTCCGCAGGCTTTCGCGCACGCCTTCCGGCACCGGCGGCATGGCGAACCCTTCCCGGGCCGCTGCGTCAGCCGCGGCCACT
>JBBIHD010000369.1:0-1507 GCA_037447195.1 Nitrospirota bacterium
CCTCCTCCGTCGCCTCATCGGGACCTGCGGCGGCGGAAAGAGTGTGCGGATTCTGGAGCTGACTGCTTGCTGCGATATGGCCGGGAGATGCTGAAGGTCCGGAGAGGGATTTCGGCTGGGCGCATCCGAAAACGAATACGACGATCATGAAAACATATGTGAATAGAACGCGGCGCATGATCGTTGAAGCAAACTATACACGACAGGAGCGGATTTTGCAACCCAAAAGTGGAATAGTTCTGAAAAAAGCAGCCGGCGGTGTGCGGGAGCCGGGATAAAAAAGAACGGGGGGTGAACAGCACGCGTTCACCCCCCGTGAAGATCAGCCGAGGATCGCCTTGAGATCCTTCTCCGGTGTGGAGATGGGCATGATGTTGAAGTTCTTGACCAGCACGTTCAGCACGTTCGGCGTCACAAAGGCCGGAAGCGTGGGCCCGAGCCGGATGTTCTTGATGCCCAGCGACAGCAGGGTCAGCAGGATGGCCACGGCCTTCTGCTCGTACCAGGACAGGACGAGCGAGAGCGGCAGTTCGTTCACGCCCACGTTGAAGGCCTTGGAGAGGGCCACCGCGATCTGGACGGCCGAGTAGGCGTCATTGCACTGGCCCACGTCGAGCAGCCGGGGAATGCCGCCGATGTCCCCCAGGTCCTTGTCGAAGAAACGGAACTTGCCGCAGGCAAGGGTCAGGACAACCGTGTCCTTCGGCGCCTTTTCCACGAACTCCGTGTAGTAGTTTCTGCCCGGCTTGGCGCCGTCGCAGCCGCCTACCAGGAAGAAATGCCTGATGTGTTTGCTCTTCACCGCGTCGATCACCTTGTCCGCCACGCCGAGCACGGCGTTCCGCGCGAACCCGGTCATGACCGCCTTGCCGTTCGAGTCTGCGTTGAAGCCCGGCAGTTCCAGGGCCTTCTTGATGGCGGGCGAGAAATCGCCGTTCTTGATCTGCGTCACGCCGGGCCAGCCCACGAGGCCGGACGTGAACACGCGCTCTTTATAGGAGTCCAGCGGCTTCTGGATGCAGTTCGTGGTGAAGACGATGGCGCCCGGAAAGTCCGGCAGCTCCTTCTGCTGGTTCTGCCAGGCCGTGCCGAAGTGGCCGTAAAAGTGCGGATGCTTCTTGAGCGCCGGGTAGGCGTGGGTCGGCAGCATCTCGCCGTGCGTGTAGATAGTGATGCCTTTGCCGGCCGTCTGCTTCAGGATCTCCTCCAGGTCCTTCAGGTCATGGCCCGAGACCAGGATGGCCTTGCCCTTCTTTGCTCCCAGCGGCACCTTGGTCGGCACCGGGTGTCCATAGGTCCCTGTATTGCCGGCGTCGAGCAGTTCCATGGTCCGCAGGTTGATCTCACCGGTCTTGAGCACAATGCCCACCCACTCGTTCACGCCCAGGTCCGTGCGCGTCGAATTCGCCAGCGCCTCGTGCGTAAAGGCGTAGATCTTCTCGTCCTCCTGGCCCAGGATCTGGGCGTGGTCCGCATAGGCCGCGACCCCCTTGAGCCCGAACAGCAT
>JBBIHD010000369.1:1534-2224 GCA_037447195.1 Nitrospirota bacterium
GTCGGGGTCAATGGAGGCGTCAGGCGCCCGCTCCGCGACCTTCTGGCCCTGCTTCACCATGCCCATCTCTGAGGACTCAAGCTTGAAGCTGGCGCTGCCGTGGCCGAAGTCCTTCTTCACCTTCGCTTTCAGCGCGTCCCGGTACTGCACGGCCTGCTGGATCATCGGCACGAAACGGTTGGGATCGAAGTCAACGTTCGTGAGCGTCGAGAAGAGCGCCTTGATCGTGAAGATATTGATATCACGGTCGACCTTCACGCCCTCATTCCGTGCCTCATGCGCGTAGAGCGAGAGCCCTTTCAGCGCGTAGATCAGCAGGTCCTGGAGCGCCGCCACTTCGGGGTCTTTGCCGCATACGCCGATCTTCGTACAGCCTGTGCCTTTTGCCGCCTGTTCACACTGGTAACAAAACATGGAGAACCTCCTTTTTTCCTGGTAGTTTTTTCGCCGGTCTGAATGTTCGATGGTTCCAGTATATCAGGAGTCTGCCCGTCCCGGTATGATGCAGGTCATAACATGCGAATATATTAATGTAAAAAGACAGGGTGATGAATAGGGGAAAACAACCTCGTCCATTGGGTGATTACCGGATGTAGTTTAATTATCCAAAAACGGCAGTTGGAACACGGATGAACACGGATATAATGCAAGCTCGCAGAGGGCATGGCGCATGGAGCAGAGGTTATAGAC
>JBBIHD010000370.1:0-2214 GCA_037447195.1 Nitrospirota bacterium
GGATCGAGACGCTGAAACTGCTCTCAAAGCCCGGTGTCTACCGGGCCCTGGAGACGCTTGCGGCGGAGCTTGAAGAAGGACTGGCGCTGGCGGCCAGGGAAGCAGGCCTGCCGGTCACGATCAATCGCGTGGGATCCATGTTCACGTCCTTTTTCACGGACCGGAAGGTGACGGACTTCGCGAGCGCCAAGACGTCCGATACAACGCGGTTCGGGAAATTCTTCCAGTCCATGCTGAAGCAGGGCGTGAACCTTGCGCCGTCCCAGTTCGAGGCCGCGTTCCTGTCCCTGGCCCACAGGCGGGCCGACATTGCCAGGACGGTCGAAGCGGCACGGAAGAGCATGCGGGGGCTTTAGTTTTTTATCCCAGGGGTTGCAGGCAGACTCTGGAAGGTGAGGAGCTAAGAAGTTGAGAAGTTGGGAGGATGGGAAGATGAGAATCAAGACCTCCCATCTTCATACCTTCTTATCTTCTTAACTTCGCGGCTTTATTCATGGAAGAGAAGGACAGAAAAGTATGGCGCCTGATCGGCGCGCTGAGCACCGTCGGGGTCACTCTTGTCGCCGCCCTGGTGATCGGGTTCTATATAGGGCTCAAGCTTGATGAGCATTTCGGCACCTCGCCGTGGCTGACGGTCATCTTTCTTATTCTCGGGATCATTGCCGGCTTCAAGAACCTTGTCACCCTGTCGCGAAGGATCGAAGAACTGGACAACAAAAAGGACAAAAAGCAGTGATGGACACGAACAAAGGTTCCCTCCATGCAACAGCAACGGCCATCGTCAGAAAGATGGCGATCAAGACCGGAGTGCTTGTCGCCCTTGCAGCCCTGGGCGCTGCCGCATTCAGCATCGCCACCGGCGCGGGCAAAGAGTGGTGGTTCATTCCCGCAGGCCTCCTCTTCGGCGGCGCCATAGGTGTCCTGAACTTCCACTGGCTTGCGCAGACCGTTGAACGGATATATGTCAGGCCGGGCGTGGCGCGGACGGCCGCGCAGATCGCCGGAATGGCGCTGACAGCGCTGAAGCTTTCCGCTATTTTTCTGGCGCTCTTCATCGTGATCAAGTGGCAGCTGCTGCATCTCTTCGGCCTCGTGGCCGGCCTGTCGCTCAGCTTTGTGGCAATTTTATGGGAGGGGTTCCTGATCATGCTCGGCATGCGCCGCACCTAGGCACAGCCGCCGGACCGGCCTGAAAGGGCACCGATCATCGCGCGCACTCACTGCAGGGGAGGATTGGGCACATGAAAAATCACGTTCTGCGGCCTTTATACGCAGTGCTCATGATCATAGCGCTCATCCTGGCGGCCAGGATCTTCCTGGTCCCGAAGGATTTCGGTATACACGAACGGGGCTACATGTACGGATGGTACCGCAAGTCCAATGAAGAGGAGTGGAAGAAGTTCACCGTAAAATACCAGGGCAGGGAATACTGCCGGGACTGCCACGGAGCGAACTACGACAGCATTGCCAGGACCCGCCACCGCGCCATCCAGTGCGAGAACTGCCACGGCCCCGCAAGGGACCATCCCGGCGATCCCCCGAAGCTTGTGATTGACCGCGGCAGGCAGGAGTGCCTGCGCTGCCATTATCCGCTTCCCTACCCCACGAGCGGCCGCTCGAAGATCCGGGGCGTCGATCCGGAGAAGCACCATCCCGGCATCGAATGCTCCCTGTGCCACGATCCCCACAATCCCGGTCTGGAGGGCATGCGATGACTACTCGGCGGGACTTTCTCAAGAAGACGATCATCACCGTGGCCGGCGCTGCCCTGCCGTTGACGGCCTTCGAGATCCTCGATCCGAAGAAGCTCTTTGCCCAGGCGGCGGCGGAGAGGACCAGGGTGCGCTGGGCCTTCCTGATCGACACGTACAAATGCGTGGGCTGCGGCTACTGCGTCAAGGCCTGCAAGCTGGAGAATGAGGTCCCCTACGAGGCCAACGTCACCCGCACCTGGGTCGAGCGCTACGTGCTGACCAAGGAGGGCAAAGTCTTTGCTGACAGCCCCCGGGGCGCCCGCGACGGCTACACCTCCACGAAGATCGACCTGGGGCGCGGCGAGTATCAGGACGTCCAGAAGGACACTATCGAGAAGGCCTACTTCGTGCCTAAGCTCTGCAACCAGTGCGAGAACCCGCCGTGCGTCAAGGCGTGCCCGATCGAGGCCACCTGGAAGGAGCCGGACGGCATCGTGGTGGTGGACTACAACTGGTGCAT
>JBBIHD010000371.1:0-2179 GCA_037447195.1 Nitrospirota bacterium
GCTCTCGACGCTCGGCGACGCGGCCGCGAATGCGTGCGTCGCCGAGGCGTTCCGGACGGCGGTGCGCCTGGCCGCCGCGCCCGCGGGAAGCCTCTTGCTCACCTCATCGAGCAATCGCACCGGGCCTGCCTGGTTTTTTTTGAGCTGCTCGATGATGGCGATCTTGTCCTGGACCTGTTTTCGCTCGGCCTCTATATTTTTTACTTCCTTCAGTAAATTGTCTTGCTCCCGGATCCTGGCTTCAGCCGCCGCTTTCGCGGCTCGCAATCCCGAGATCGTTGAACTTAATTTCAGCCAATATGAGCTCGCAAGGATAATAAATAATATGAGCAGCAGCCCCCCCAGCACCATCTGCTGCTGGAGTTCGGTGATCTTCTTTGAAGCCTTGCGTTTGGTCGGCAGGAGGTTGATCTTGATCATCGGTCGCCCGGCCTCCTGACCGCGAGCCCCACAGCCACGGCGGCCATGGCCCCAGTCTCCTGCAGCGCTGCGCCGAACTTCATCGCGTCGACCTTGATGTTCTGGAAGGGGTTGGCGATCTCGACAGGCATGCCCAGCCGCTCGGACAGCACCTGCGTGAAATTGCCCACCCGCGTGCAGCCGCCCGAAACGAGCACCTGGTCCACCCGGTCGCTTCCCGTGGTGGAGCGGAAGAACTCAAAGGACCGCTGCACCTCGGCCACGATGTCCTCGGTGACCGACGAGACGACCCCTGCGATCTGTTCCTGGTCGGCCCCCTCCACGATCTCGCCCCGCTTCACGCGTTCCGCGTCCTCGGCGGTCATTCCGAAGTCCTTCTGGAGCGCGTCGGTGTACCGGTTGCCGCCCACGGTGATGTCGCGGGTGAAGGCGGAAAGGCCGTCCTTCAGGATATTGATGTTCATGACCGAAGCGCCGATGTTCAGGAGGGCCACGGTCCCGCCTCCCATCTCGTAGTTGACCTCGTACATGTTCTCCAGGGCGAAGGCGTCCACGTCGACCACCACGGGCTCCAGCCCCGCCTCTTTGGCGATGTTGACGTAGTCGTTGATCTTCTCTTTTTTCACGGCCACCAGCAGCACGTCGGCCTGCCCTTCCATGGCGCCGGGGCCGAGCTTCTGAAAATCGATGTTCACGTCATCGATGGAGAAGGGAATGTACTGCTCCGCCTCCCACTTGATCGACTCCGAAAGCTCCTCATCGGTCATGTCCGTCACGGCAATGCGCTTGATGATCACGGCGCTTCCGGAAACGGAGATGACCGCTTCCTTGGTCTTGACCTTGTGCTTTGTGAGCAGCTCCTTGATCGCATCCACCACGCGGCCCGAGTCCATCACCGCGCCTTCGACGATGACCTCCGGCGGGAGAGGCACCATGCCGTATTTGACCAGCTGGTAGTGCCGGTCCGAGCCCTTGAGCTGCACGAGCTTGATATAGGTGGACCCGATGTCCAGCGCGATCGGTTCTATTTTCTTTCCGAAGAACAGCATCTCGTCCTCATGGGCGGCCCGGCCGCCCCTATCCTGCGTTCTTGCCCTTGATGATCTTCTCGATCGTCTTCACGTTCTGCTCGCCGTACACCCGCCAGCCTCGCCAGTCGCGCTGCACGCCGGCAAGAAGGCCTTCGCTCTCCCACCGGAAAAGCGTGGCCCGGGAGATGTCAAAGCGGTCGCAGATCTCCTTGGTCTTGTACTTTCTCGATCTTTTGGCTGTGTCCATGGCTCCCCCGCTGGCAAGGTTATTCATAATACATATAATAAGTATACTTATTATGATATAGACATCCGGGCAATGTCAAGAAATTATTTTATTTTCACACTTTTATTGCGCATTGCCGCCGGGCTGTCATATCTGCCGATCCAGATTCGCTGCAGGCATGATGCAGGGACCGCACCACAAGATGCTGTGGAATCCCAATGGGCTATAACCAGAGCTTGTTATTGGGAGAACGAGATAGGCTGGCGAGCAGGAAGACCATGCCTTTTGGCGTTCCTGCCCCTGGTGAGAAAATAATGCATGCCGAATAAAAAAAGCCCCCGGAAGGTCGCCTTTACCGGAGGCTCATGCTGTCTGTTATATGCCCTTATGCGGCCGATCAACAGACCGGGATGCTGCTATACGTCCACGCCATGGGGGGTGGCAAAGGTCCCGGCGCGGCGCGCGGCCATATCCATCAGCACGCGCTCGGTGCCGAACTGGC
>JBBIHD010000372.1:0-2155 GCA_037447195.1 Nitrospirota bacterium
GGCAGGCTCCTACCGGTTCAAGCCCCTCATGGGGCGGCAGGCGGCAACGGTCTTCGCGGTGGCGACCGCCTGTCTCCTGGCGTTCTGGGACGGGAGCGGCAAGGGCGCGCTGAAGCTCTGGCCTCTCTTCGGGTCCGTGAACCAGCTCCTGGCCGGCCTGGCCCTGCTGGTGATAACGATCTATCTTGCCCGGCGCCGAGTGAACGTGGCCTACACGGCCGTTCCCATGGTGTTCATGATCTTCATGACCGGCTGGGCCATGCTGTACAACATCGGGGAGTATTTCAGCAGTTCCAACTGGCTGCTGCTGGCGATCGGCGTCGCCGTGTTCGCCCTCGAGATATGGATGATCATTGAGAGCGTCGTGGTGCTGCGAAAGGTGTATGCAAAGGGGTCCGCGGCCGCCGGTGCCGCGGCATGAACCTGAAAAAAGCATTTAGCCGCGAATGAACGCGAATTGACGCGAATTTTCAAGAACGTTATCCCAATGCACGAGTTGCCTGACTGGTGAGTCACTGGAAAGATGAGATGTCTTTGTTTTTACAGTCTGTAACCGTGTTCATCCGTGGTTCAACTGCCGTTAGAATGAAAGGATGCGCGATGCGCGCAGAACAGAGGACGGAGAATCTATGACAGCCATCCGGCAGCGCATTGAGCGCCTCTTTGAACAGCTGGCGAGGCTGGTGTACCGCAACCGGGTGAGATCGCTGCTGCTCATGGTGGTGCTCACCCTCATTCCCGCCGCCTACCTGCCGAAGCTTACTGTCGATACGACGAACGAGAGCTTCTTTCGCAGGAACGACAAGGCCCTCGTCGAGTACAATGCATTCAAGGACCGGTTCGGCAAGGATGAGCTCTTCGTCATTGCCGTGCAGGGCCCCGATGTGTTCGCCCCCGGCTTTCTGGAAAGACTGAAGTCCCTCCATGAAGAGCTGAAGGAGCGGGTGCCCTATCTTGACGATATCACGAGCCTGATCAACGCGCGAAACACCCGGGGACAAGGCGATACCCTGATCGTCGAGGACCTGATGGAGCGGTGGCCCCGCACGGAGCGGGATCTCACGGCGCTGCGCCGGCGCGTTCTGTCCAATCCTCTCTACCGGGACATCCTCATCTCGGAAGATGCGACCTTCACCACGATCATTTTGAAGGCCCAGACCTACGTTGCCGCGACAGACGCCGATGCGCTTGCAGGATTCGATGCGCCGTCCGCGACAGCCCCCCTGGAGCGAAGCAGGCTGTATCTGAGCAACCAGCAGAACAACGAGATGACGGGGGTGGTCCGGGAGGTCCTGAAGCGCCACGACAGCCCCGGCTTCCAGGTCTATCTTGCCGGCACGCCGGTGATTGTCGCTGATCTCGAAGCGGGCATCAACAAAACGCTCCGGACCATGATCCCTCTTTCCCTGCTCGCCGTCTGCCTGTTCCTCTTTGTCATGTTCCGGAGGCTTTCGGGCGTCATCTATCCGCTGCTTACCATGCTTCTTTCCCTGCTCGCCTCCTTCGGCATCATGGCCGCGGCAGGGCTACCCATGACCCATATCACCCAGATACTGCCTACCTTCCTGCTCGTCGTAGGCGTTGGCGACGCCGTCCATATCCTTGCGATCTTCTACCTTCGCTATGACGGGGGGGCTGAAAAGGAGGACGCTATTGCCTATGCACTCGGTCATTCGGCACTGGCAGTGCTGATGACGAGCCTCACTACGGCCGCCGGGCTTCTTTCGTTCACCGCAGCGGACGTGGCTCCCATCGTGGACATGGGGCTGATCGCACCCCTGGGCGTGATGATCGCGCTGCTCTACACGGTCGTGCTGCTTCCCGCGCTGCTGGCGCTTCTGCCCGTAAGGAGAGCGCGGGCGCAGGGAGGCGGGGCGGCATGGGGCATGGACAGGCTGCTCTCGGCAATTGCGAAGTTCTCCTGCGACAATCCGCTCAGGATCATTGCGATCGCCGCCGTCATCACGATCCTCTCTCTTGCGGGCATTTCCAGCCTGCGGTTTTCGCACAACGGCCTGAAGTGGCTTCCCGATGACTATCCCATCCGGAAGGCCACGGAGGTAATCGACGAGCATCTCAAGGGCGCTGTTGCCCGGGAGGTCGTTATCGACACGGGGCGGGAGAACGGGGTCCATGACCCGGATTTCCTGAATCG
>JBBIHD010000373.1:0-1389 GCA_037447195.1 Nitrospirota bacterium
TCATGGGCCGCATGAGGGAAGAGAAGGATTTCGACCACATCGAGCCGGTGTTCTTTACCACCTCGAACGTGGGCGGCAAGGGACCGGACGTGGGCAAGGGCGCGTCCACGCTCAAGGACGCAAAGAGCATTGATGATCTCCGGAAGATGGAGATCGTGCTCACCTGCCAGGGCGGAGATTACACGAACGAGGTCTATCCCAAACTGCGCGCCGCGGGATGGCAGGGCTTCTGGATCGATGCTGCGTCGGCGCTCCGCATGGAGAAGGACGCCATCATCATCCTGGACCCCGTCAACCTCAAGGTGATCAGGGACGGGCTCTCCAAAGGAATCAAGAACTACATCGGCGGCAACTGCACGGTGTCGCTCATGCTGATGGCCCTGGGCGGACTGTATGAAAAGGGGCTGGTGGAGTGGATGAGCGCCATGACCTACCAGGCCGCCTCGGGTGCGGGCGCCAACAACATGCGCGAGCTCCTGAAGCAGATGGGCTCGGCCCACGGTTCGGTCAAGGGCCTGCTGGACGATCCCGCCGGCGCGATCCTGGACATCGACAGGAAGGTATCCGAGCATGTGCGCTCCGCCGCCTATCCCACGGAGTTCTTCGGCGTGCCGCTGGCCTGCTCAGTCATCCCCTGGATCGACAAGCAGCTCGAGAACGGCCAGAGCAAGGAAGAGTGGAAGGGCCAGGCCGAGACGAACAAGATCCTGGGCCGCGAGAACAGCCCCGTCCCCATCGACGGCACCTGCGTGCGCGTGGGCGCCATGCGCTGCCACAGCCAGGCGCTCACGATCAAGATGACCAAAGATGTTCCGCTGAACGAGATCACGGACATGATCTCGAAGCACAACCAGTGGGTCAAGGTCGTGCCGAACCTGCGCGAGGTCACGATCAGGGAACTGACCCCGGCGGCGATCACGGGCACGCTCACGGTCCCCATCGGCCGGCTGCGCAAGATGAACATGGGCCCAACGTTCCTGAACGCCTTCACCTGCGGCGACCAGCTCCTCTGGGGAGCGGCCGAGCCGCTGCGGAGGATGCTCCGGATAGTCGTCGAAAAATAGGACCGGGACCAACCACGGAGGCACAGAGACACGGAGAACAGCGCGACTCAATGAACGACCTGTGACGCGGATACTGATCCTGGACAGGTTTTATGCGATGCATAAGCGCAGTCATGATTGCTAACGAACGGGGTTGATCTTTTCTCAGTGCCTCCGTGACTCCGTCGTGGATGTTAAAGGAATGCTCAAAAAGAAAGACAAATACGTTGTCGCTGTTGTGGGCGCCACCGGGGTCGTCGGCAGGGAACTGGTGGAGATCCTGGAGGAGCGCGATTTTCCCGTCTCCGACCTGGTGTTGCTGGCCTCGGAGCGTACCGAGGGCGAG
>JBBIHD010000373.1:1399-2138 GCA_037447195.1 Nitrospirota bacterium
ACGGCTCGATTTCCGGGAAAAGAAGTGGACCGTCAAGCGGCTCACCAGGGACTCCTTCACAGGCGTGGACATCGCGTTCTTTTCCGCGGGCGGCGAGCGGAGCCTCGAGTTCGCGCCGGCGGCCGTGCAGGCCGGCGCCGTGGTGATCGACAATTCGAGCGCCTTCCGCATGGACCCGAAGGTGCCCCTCGTCGTCCCGGAAGTGAACTCTGCCGCCGCTGCGCAGCACAGCGGGATCATCGCCAATCCCAACTGCTCCACGATCGCCCTGGTCATGGCGCTCAAGCCGATCCATGACGCGGCGAAGATCAGGCGGGTCGTCGTCACGACCTTTCAATCCGTGTCCGGCACGGGCAAGAAGGCAATGGATGAACTGGCAGGCCAGACCGTGGCGCTGCTGAACTTCAAGGATGTGGAGACGAAGGTCTACCCGCACCAGATCGCATTCAACTGCATTCCGCACATCGACGCCTTCCTGGAGAACGGATCCACGAAGGAAGAGATGAAGATAGCCGGCGAGACCAGGAAGATACTGGGAGACCAGTCGATCGGCGTGGCCGCCACGGCGGTGCGGGTGCCGGTGTTCCGCTGCCACGCTGCATCGGTCAATATCGAGATGGAGAAGAAGCTTCCGGTGAACGAGATTCGTGCGCTGCTGTCTGCGGCGCCGGGAGTCGTCGTCTTTGACGAGCCGTCCAGGAACATCTACCCCCTGCAGATCGAAATGGCAGGGAAGGAC
>JBBIHD010000374.1:0-2137 GCA_037447195.1 Nitrospirota bacterium
TTCCTTCGCGACCTTAGCGCCTTCGCGGTGAAGGCTTTTGACTTTCACGCATTTGACCCAAAATTCAAGATATTGGCTTATACGGTCCTTCATTGCTCCCCCGGCGCCTCGAGCCGCGATTTCAGCCTGATCAGCGCCTGGCTGTGCAGCTGGCAGACGCGCCCTTCCGTGATCCTGAGCGCCGCGCCGATCTCCTTCATCGTCAGTTCGTCCCAGTAGTAGAGCGACAGGACCAGCTTTTCCTTTTCCGGCAGGCAGGCGATCTGGCCGGCGAGCGCCTCCTGCCTGCTGCCTGCTTCCAGCAGCTCCAGGGGCGTCCGGGCGCCCGGGTCGGCGATCCGTTCGTGAACGTCCGCGCCGCCGTCGCCCTGCGCGCCCCCGATAGCATCGTCAAAGCTGACGGTGACGGCGCCGTGAACGTCCTGCAGGATGCGGTGGTATTCGTCGAGGCCGATCTCGAGGCTCTCGGCGATCTCTTCCTCGTTCGGCAGGCGGCCCAGCTCCTGCTCCAGCTCCCGGTGGGCCTTCTTGACGGCCTCGGCCTTCTTCTTGAGGGACCGCGGCGCCCAGTCATGGGCCCGCAGTTCGTCCAGCATGGCGCCCCGGATCCGGTGCTCCACAAAGGTCTTGAGCTTGACGCGCCCCTCCTCGTACCGCTGCAGCGCATCGAGCAGCCCCACGATGCCGACGCTCACCATGTCGTCCGTGGTGAGCTGGGGCGGCAGCCGCCTGGACAGCCGGAAGGCCGTATACTTGATGAAGGGCAGCGAGTCGGCGATGATCCGCTCCTGCTGCTCTTCCGTCAACTGCGCCTTGTATCCCGTCTGGGTGCTCATAGCGCGGCCTCCAACCGCCCCACCTATCGCGCGGCCCCGCTGCTTTGCGCGGAAACGAGGCTGCCCAGGAAGAACTGCAGCGATCCCTTCACGCGCGCGCCCTGGCCAGAAAATTTTTCGGCGATCTCCCGGATCTGCTTCGATACGGGCGCTGTGGGGTAGAGGTCCACGAAGGCCTTCTGGGCCCGCACCGCCCTGGGCACTGACTCGTCGTGGGGCAGATGCCCCAGGTAGTCCAGGGAAATGCTCAGGAACTGTTCGGCCGCGCGCGACAGCCGCCGGAACACCTCGAAAGCCTCCGTCGTGCTCTTCGCCGAATTGACCAGCACGCGGAAGGATTTTTCCTGGTAGCGCGTGCACAGCACCTTGATCAGCGCATAGGCGTCGGTGATGGCCGTGGGCTCCGGCGTGGTGACCACCACGATCTCCTGGGCCGCGATGCAGAAGAAGGCCACGTTCTCCGAAATGCCCGCCGACGTGTCGATCAGCAGCACGTCCACGCTCTCGTTGTATTCGTCGAAGGCCGACAGGATCTTGAGGCGCTGGAACTCGTCAAGCGCCGTGAGCTCCTGCACACCCGAACTGGCCGGAAGGATCCGCACGCCGTGGGGCCCTTCGACCAGCACGTCCTTGAGCTGCCGCTCGCCGCGCAGCAGGTGCTGGATCGTGTGCTTCGGCGCCAGATGCAGCAGCACATCGATGTTGCTCAGCCCCAGGTCGGCGTCCACGATCATGACGTTCCTGCCGAGGTGGCGCATGGCGATGGCGAGGCTCGCCACCACGTTCGTTTTTCCCACGCCGCCCTTGCCGCTGGCCACGGCTATCGTCTGCACATATTTTTTTCCTGCCGCACCTTCGTTCAGCATTCGGCGGACTCCTTCCGGTGGTCAGCGTCGTCCCTGCCCTGCACGATGAGGCCCGCAAGACGGTTGACCGTGGCGAACTCGATGTCTCCCGGCACCCGCTGGCCCGTGGTGAGATAGGAAACGGGCTTCTGATAGGTGACGATCATGTTGTAGAGCGGTCCGAAGCGGGGCGCCTCGTCCACCTTGGTGAAGAGGATGTAGTCGATGGGCAGCCGCTTGTAGTACTGGTAGGAATCGATCATGAATGCGTCGTCGGCGCTGGCGCTCATCAGCAGATGGACCTCCATCGGCATCTCCAGGCCGCAGACCTCGGCCATCTGGGCGAGATACCGCTCATCGCGGGGATTGCGGCCCGCCGTGTCGATGAAGATCACGTCCTTGGTCTCCGCGAACTTCACGAGGGCCTTGCGCAGCTCCCCGGTGGTGCCCGCCACG
>JBBIHD010000375.1:0-2135 GCA_037447195.1 Nitrospirota bacterium
CAGATGCCGGTTATGCCTACCTTTTCAGCCTTTCGGCCGTGCGCCATATGGTGGATCGGTACGGCATGTACCGCGTCCGGGCAATGCTTGATGAGCTTGCCGCGGGCGCTGATACGGCACGGGCACTGGACCGCAGCCTGCTGCTTTCCTATGAGGATTTTGAACGGGGCTGGCAGAGGTCCCTGGAATAGGCCGGACAGGGACTGTCCCCCTGGAACCAAAGGGGACTGTCCCTTTATTCCTTATTTATCCAAATCCCGTGATATGGTAGTATTGGGGCATGACGAACGAGGCGGCTGAACATCTCCTTCTTTCCGATTTTGATTATCACCTTCCGGAAGCGCTGATCGCGCAGGAACCCCTGCCGGTCAGAGACCAGTCCCGTCTGCTGGTCCTGGGCCGCTCAACAGGACGGATCGGGCATCATCGCTTCGGCGATATTGCGCATTTTCTGCGCCAGGGCGATCTTCTTGTCGTGAACAATACGAAGGTCGTTCCCTGCCGGCTGCGGGCGCGGAAGCCGGGCGGGGGCAGGGCAGAGGTGTTCCTGCTGAAAGAGCGGAGCCTCAATGTATGGGAAGCCCTGGTGAAGGCCCCGCCTGCCAGGGGCAAGAGGCTGACCATTGCCGGGGATGTTGAAGCCGAGGTCCTGTCCCGGGAAGCCGACGGATCGTCAATAGTGCGGTTCTTTTGTCCCGGCAATATACGGGACCTTCTGCCCTCGCTCGGAAAGACGCCGCTGCCTCCCTATATCAAACGAGAACCCCGGCCGGGGGACCAGGAGCGCTATCAGACGGTCTTCGCGTCCCAGCCGGGCGCGGTGGCGGCACCCACGGCAGGGCTGCATTTTACCGATGTGCTCATTGACAGCCTGAAACAGCAGGGCGTGCAGATGGCGCCGGTGACCCTGCATGTAGGGCCGGGCACCTTTCTGCCGGTGCGGTGCGAGCGGGTGGCCGAGCACAGGATGTTCGCGGAGTCCTATGAGGTGCCGCAGGAGACCGCGTCAGCCATCAACCTCGCCAGGACCGAAGGGCGGAGGGTCATCGCTGTGGGCACAACGAGCGTGCGGACCATCGAGACCGCCGCGGGGCCTGATGGCCGCGTCGCTGCCGGCGGCGGCAGTTCGAGCTTGTATATCTATCCCGGTTTTTCCTTCAGGATCACCGACGGACTTATTACGAATTTCCATCTTCCCAAGTCAACGCTGCTGCTGCTCGTATCGGCCTTTGCAGGCCGGGAGCCGGTCCTGGCGGCCTATAAGGAAGCCGTGGCGCGGGAATATCGTTTTTTCAGCTACGGTGATGCCATGTTCATCGCTTGAAAAGGGTGGGCGTACATGCTGTCATTCAGGGGAGGTGCAGGGAAACATGAGGAATGAACGAGGAGGCGTGCTCTCAAAACTCGTAGTGCTCCCCCTGGGCGTCGCCTTCATGGTGGGATTTTTCTTCCTGGGCTATTATGTGGGGAAGTACCAGTCAAAGTCAGGCGTCCAGATCGATACGCTCCCGCCGCTGCCTGAGGCGGCCAAACCCTATATACCCAAGGCCGAGGAATTCACCTTTTACAAGACCCTGACCGAAAAGGAGGACCGGACCGTGTCGCTCGACCTGCGGCCGAAGGCCCCGGAGACGGTGAAGTCCGCGCCTCCCGGGAAGGACCCTGAGCCGCCGGCCCGCAAAGAGGCGGCTGAGCGTCCCCGGAAGCAGGAGCCTGCTGCTGAAATGAAAAAGAGCAAGCCTGCGCCGACGCCTTTGCCCGCGCCGGCCAGCGTTCAGCGGTTCACCGTGCAGGTTGCATCCTATCCTGAGCGGGAAATGGCCGACGAGGAAGTGAAGAAGATGAAAAAGCTCGGATACGCCGCATTCATCGTGTCCACTGATCTGGCCGACAAAGGGGTATGGTACCGCGTACGGCTCGGCAGTTTCACGAACAAGGCTTCGGCGGACCGGCTCGCGGGCCAGCTTCGCGCAAAGGAAGGCCTGCAGCCGCTGGTCACGACGGAATAGGCGGGATTGCCGTCTCGGAAGGCGCCGGCCCGCTCAGTGCACGTTCTGCTTGTTCACCTGCTGCACGGACAGGGACGTTTCTCCGATGATCTCATTGTCGATGCGGTGCTCTATCCAATAGGTGCC
>JBBIHD010000376.1:0-2113 GCA_037447195.1 Nitrospirota bacterium
TATAGCCGAAAAAAAAGGACGTGTCAAATTCTACCGACATTTATGTCGCAGACCCTGCGGGAAAAGGCCGAGACGGGAGCCTATTCCTTGAAGCGCGTCTCTTCCCGCTGGATCTTCTCGAACTCCTCCTTGCGGGTCTTGCAGGCGATGCAGAAGCGGGCCAGGGGATTAACGGTCATCCGCTTGATGTCGATCTCCTCGCCGCATTCTTCGCACTGGCCGTAGGTGTCGTTCTGGAGCTTGCGGAAGGCGTCGGCAATGTCCTTATACTGCCCGTACTTCATTTCGATGAGCGAGTAGTCGATGCCCTCGTTCATGTCGAAGGCCGACTGGTCCGCGCTGTCCATGGCCGAGTCGAGGCGCTGGCCGGGATCGAAGGACAGCTTGCGGCCGAGCTGCTGCTCCAGGCCCTGGACCACCTCGTTCCGCTTCCGGAGCAGGATCTCCTTGAGCTTGTCCTTGCGCTTTGCCGGAGCGATCGACTGCGCCGCCGCGCCCGCTTTCTTTTTCACGGTCCCTGCTCTTTTTTTTGCGGGCTTCCGGACAGCGGTCTTTGTTCGCCCTTTCTTTGCCGGGGCCGCCTTTTTTTTCGCCTCCGGTCTCTTGTTTGCGGCTTTCTTACTGCCCGGCGAGGTTTTTGCCTTCTTTTTGGGGCCTTTCCTGACGGCCATGGTTGCGTCCTCCTGTCAACGGATGCAGTACATGCTGGTCGCTCGCTGTTCTCTATTAAAGCACATGCAGTGCGATTTGTCACGAAAAAGCTCCGGCGCAGTATATGCGGACCTGTCGGGGCCGCCATTTTCTCTGCCAGCTCCCTGAATATTGACCGGAATAATGCTACACTTACAGAAACGGGCCGCCGCAGCGCAGGTGAGGGGTGGAACAGGCTGCCTGCAGTCAATGCAGCGTGCATCTTCTGGCGGACCCCAAAATGGCATATGGACCTCGTCTCGTTCTTCCAAAGCTATCTCGGCATGTATCTTGTCCAGGCCTTCATGCATTCGCTCGTGGCGGCCCTGGTCGTTGACAGTTCGATCGTGGCCTGGAACATAGCCGACCCCCGGCTGCGGCAGCGGCTGCGGCTGATGGTGATCGTTGCTCCTCTTGTTCTGTATCCTGTCTTTCAGGCTGTCAACCCGCAGCGCGGTTCGCCATGGTTCAGGCTGGAGGCGCTTTTTGATACGGGCCGGTGGCTCAATCTCGTTCTCTGGGACGGATTCACCCTGGGCGCGGTCTTCCTGGCCCTGCTGTGTTTCACCGCAGTCGTGTTCATCTTTCAGGAACTGGTCCCCATAGCGCGCCACTCGCTTGCCGCGAAGGACGCCGGCGGCGAGTGGTCGGCGCCGGACAGGGGCTCCCCGGTCGCCGTGGCGATCGAGGGCCTCCCGGGCCGCAAGCCCGCCCTGTTCCTGATGGACGACGACGAACTCATGCTTTTTTCAAAGACGGGCCGCGATCCCGCCGTGGTGATGACGACAGGGCTGGCCGGCGCCCTCTCGGCTGACGAGATCCGCGCTGCCGTGGCCCACGAGATGGGGCATATCGACCGCGGCCGGAGGCCGCTGCTGGCGGCGGTCTTTGTGCTGCGGGTCCTGTCCTTCTACAATCCCGTGGCGCTCATGGAATTCCGGCGCATCATCGAGGAAGAGGAGAAGATCTGTGATGATATCGCCGTGTCCCGTACCGGCAATGCTGCGGCGCTTGCCAGCGTGCTTCGCAGGTTCCAGGCCGGGGAGGACGATGCCGGTCCGGCTGAGGGGAGGAATCCGCAGGGCATCAGGGACCGCATAGAGGATTACAGCCACTCGCTGCTTCTGGAGCACAGGCTGGAGCGGCTGGAGCGGAAGGCCGGGCCGGAGAGAAGCGAGGGCCGGGGCGTGGTCCTGAGCATGCTGCTTGCGGTTGTTATCATAGCGATCACCTATTACATCGTTTAGGCGCGAATGCCTGAGGTGCGCCATGCAAAAAAAATTCCTGAACCTCCTGCTGTTCGGCATCGCCGTGGCGGTGCTGCTCGCGGCCCTGCGGCTGATGCACTGGGCGCCGACAGCGCTCCAGGACGGTCTGCTGCAGCGCTACAACAGCATCGAGGAGGTCAAGGCGAAGCTCCCTA
>JBBIHD010000377.1:0-2098 GCA_037447195.1 Nitrospirota bacterium
TTCGTGGGCCCGACATTACCGAGTTGCCAGATCAACGCCGGCGCACCCGCGGGTGCGGGTGCCGGGGCATTGGCGCTGTCCTTGTCCGGGGATGTGGACAGTCCGGAAAGGAAAAAGACCGCCAGGCCCGCGCAGAGCGCGACTGCCAGAATGGAGCTCAGGAGAACAACGCGGCGATTGAGGCGCATGGTATTACCTCCGGGAGGGAGATGTTGTCATTAACCGCACATTTCTATGGCAGGATGATTTACTCCGTCTCCTTTTTACCGTTCAAAAGCTCGTCCAACGCAGATGTGCATTCGTCGATAAATTCCCGAACCTGAGTCTTCAGGTCTTCCACCTCGGGCCTTGTGATCTCGATAAAATCCGCATAATCGATGTCTTGGCGCTTTTCGAACGATTTTTTCAACGCCTTCGCTTTGGACGGCAAAATCACCCCGGTTTTTACGAAAGACCTGTTGAAGAGGGAAATAACGCCGCTGTGCTTTGAGGAATCCAGCTCCTTGAGGGCTAACAACGCTCTCGCTGCATAGAATGCGGCATAATACAGCCTGTTCGTCGCACCCTTCGGGGAACCATTCTCCAGGAGTCGCAATCCATCCTGAAAAGCCTCCTGAGCCCGCTCCATGCGATACTGCGCAAGAGTAACAACCTCTTTCTTCATACCAGCACCCCTTCTCGCCGGACGTTCTTGAGAAAGGGCGTGGCTTTCCAGAGCGGGTCCTTCATGACGGAATGCGGCACTACCCGTGGTGACACGTACACGTCGTATTTGAGGTCGATTTCAAAGGCTGCATTGAGAATGGCCTCCTCCGCTTCGGGAGTTTTTTCCGAAACGACGATGAACAGGTCGATGTCGGAACCGGGCGTGTCCTTGCCGGACGCCTTGGAGCCGAATAGTTTGATCGACTTGACGTTCCTCCCCAGCTTCTCTCTGACAATACTGCAAAACTCCTCCACGGCTTCCTTGTCCTTTTTCTTCTTAAGCATCTCTTTCTCCTCTGGTAGAAACAATGGGGAGTTCAGGGTGTCCCTCTCGACTTCATGACAAGAAGGTACTATAACAGTGACGAAAAATCAAGTAGTTAAGGGAGGGCGTGTCAAGGGAGGGCGTAATAAGATGAAAGCGCGTGATGTTACGTCAGGCGGTCAAGGATGAACCCCGCCACAGCCTCGGCATCATTGATATCGAAGCGGGGGATGGAAACGTCGAAGGGCCTGTCGCTCACGAGGGCGAGGATGGATGGATCATCCAGACACAGGGGCCGCTCGCCCGATGCTGCCGAGCGATAGACCTCGATCTTGTTGACCGCGTCCTGCTTGAAGCCTTCCTGGATCACGAGGTCCACGCTCCCGGCGAGGCGGGCCAGTTCCTCCTGCCCTGGCGGGGTCTTGATCGTCCTGATCACGGCCAACTGCTCCGGCCCCAGGAGCACGACGGCGTCGGCGCCCGCTTCCCGGAAACGCCACGAGTCCTTGCCCGGCCCGTCGAGCTCGAATCCCTTCGAAGCGTGCTTGATCACGGCCACGCGCAGACCCCGGGCCTTCAGGATCGGAACGATCTTTTCGATCAGCGTGGTCTTGCCGCTGTTCGACGAGGCGGCGACAAAGGAGACGACGGGCGGCATCACAGCTCCGTCAGGTCCGTGTTGTCAGCGCGCTTCTTTTTGCCGAAAAGCCGCGCGGCAATGATGCCGAACTCGTACAGCAGGTAGATGGGAATGGACAGAAGGGTCATGTTGAACACGTCCTGCGTTGGCGTCACGATGGCGCCGAGCACAAAGGAGAAGAGGAAGGCATATTTGCGGTTCTGGGCGAGCCACTGCGGGGTCAGCACGCCCATGCGGGTCAACAGCACGATCACGAGGGGCAGCTCGAAGACCAGGCCCGTGATCAGCAGGAGCTTCAGGGTGAAGTCGACGTATTCGCCGATCCGCAGGATGGCCGTGAGGTGCTCGGTCTTGTACCCCAGCAGGAAGGGCACGGCAAAGGGTAGCAGAACAAAGAAACAGAAGACCACGCCTGCGGCAAAGAACAGCGTGGAGAAGAGCACGAAATAGCGGGCATACTTCCGCTCGCCCGGCAGCAGCCCCGGGGC
>JBBIHD010000378.1:0-2094 GCA_037447195.1 Nitrospirota bacterium
GGGTGCGGTACTGCAGCTCAAAGAGCCGCAGCGCCAGTGCATTGAATCCCTCGTCGTCTTGCTGCTCCAGGCCCCGATCCACGAATGCGAGCACGTCGCGGTCCAGGGTCCTGATGTATTCCTGCTCAACGGTATGCCTGTTCATTCCACCTTCGCATCAAGAAAAAAATATTCGGCCTTTTCTGCTTATGGATAGGCAACGCTGTAGGCGAACCACGTTCCTCCGATAAAAGCGAGTCCCAGCACTGCATGCTTGATGATCAGCAACTTCTTCTTCACCCCTGCTTCTTCGTCGCTCTGCGGAGGACGATATGTAAGGGACCGCAGACCTCCTGTCACCATCACGACCGCCAGGGAAACGACAACGAACCAGAAGAACGTCCCGAGCACCGCCCGAAGCGCCAATGCTGCAGCGGGATCAGGCAGCCCATCAGCCACGCGGCTGATAAGATACACGACGACAACACAGCTCAGCCAGAAGCCTGAAAAGAGATCATGGGCAAAGTCATTCAGGATGATCAGCCAGGCATTCTTTCGCACAGCCATTTTTCTCCCTGCCTCCTGTAAGCCCTCACCTGCCGCTGTCACGGCCGCGCCCCCCGAACAGTCTCCTGCCCAGATCGAGAAAATACCGATAGTGATGCAGGATCATGCCGGGAATGATGACGGCAAGATGGTAAGGCAGAAAGTCCCTGTCCGTGATGTCCCAGCCGAGCCAGTACTTGCCTACCGCATAGACGCCCCACATGCCCACGCCGATCACGATGAGCGCGGCGCCCGTGTCCTGGATTCTATCCCTGCCTTTTTTTGCGCTCTCGTCGGTCATACGCCTTTACCGGCCTTCCACTTCTCGTAAGCGATCTTCATGCCCTGCCGCACGGGCAACTGCGACATGAGCGAGACCATGTGCGCCGCCGGGAAGCTCGAAAAAGGTATCTCCTTCATGTGCTTCAGAAGCCGCTTGAGGCCCAGCAGCTTGAGCGAGACCTCGTAGAACCGCTGCTCCCGCGCCTCCCGCGTCATCTCGGGCCGCGGATGGTCGAAGACGGCATAGGAGCCCGTGTACCGTTCCCAGCCGATGGACTTGTCGATGACAGGCCCGTATTCCTCGTACAGCTTCGTGCCCGGATAAGGAACGACCAGGGAGGGGTGGACGCTCACGCCCAGCCGGTCTGCGATCTCCAGGGTCCGTTCAAAATCATCGAGCCCGTCCTCCCGTCCGCCGAGCATCAGGAAGAGGGAAACGTCGATGCCGTGGTCCTTGATCTTCCTGATCGCCTCCTCGCGGTGCCGGCCGATCTTGCGATGGGCGTGATAAGCCGTGAGCTGGTGGTTCGAGATGGCGTCCCAGCCCACCCAGAGCGTGATGAGCCCGCTTTCGCGCGCCGCCTTCAGCAGGCGGTCCCCCTGGGGGGTTTCCACTGCCCCCAGGCTTCCGAACCCGAGCCACTTCTTTTTCGAGCCGCGCAGTTCCGTAAAAAGATCGATCGCCCGCTGCAGCGTTCCGGCCCATACGTTCTCATCGCTGTTCAGATAGAGACTGCCGGGAACGGCGTGCACGTCACGGACCACCTCTTCGATGGGCCGGTACCGGATCTCGCCGCCGAAAAAGGGCTTGACGGAGCAGAACGTGCAGTTATAGGGGCAGCCCCGGGAAGTGAACACGGCCCGGAAGCGATAGCGCCCCTTTAAATGGCCATAAAGCGGCGTGGGCAGATCGTTCAGCGGCAGACGCTCGCCGTGATAAACAGGCTTCAGCGCCCCCCGCTTCGCGTCGCGCAGCACTTCGCCCCAGACCGACTCTGCCTCGCCGATGACCACGGCGTCAGCATGCTGCTTCGCCTCTTCAGGAAGGGCGCTGGCATGCATCCCGCCGATCACCACGGGAATGCCCTTCCTGCGGAAACCGTCGGCGATGGCATACCCTCCCGCTGCAGTCGCCGTCAGGATGCTGATGCCGGCCAGGTCGCAGTCGATGGCTGCAGGGTCAACAGGCGCCGCGCTGCCGTCAATGAGCTGCAGCTCCGTGTCAGGCTCGGCCTTCATGGTCAGGGCGGCAAGGTATTCCAGCACCGGCGGCGCCACCGGCGTCCA
>JBBIHD010000379.1:0-2084 GCA_037447195.1 Nitrospirota bacterium
CCAGTTCGCGCTGGAACTGGCTGTCTGGGGAGTGAAGGACCCGGCTGTCCTGTCCTGGCTCGACAGGCCGCCGCAGCCGGCATGGGAATCAGCCCAGACGCTGCTGCGCGATCTCGGCGCGCTTGACCGGAAGGGCTCGGTGACGGAGACCGGCAGGGAGATGGTCCGGCTTCCGCTCCATCCGCGCCTCTCCCGCCTCCTGATCCGGTCGCGCGAACTTGGCTGCCTTCGCCTCGGCGCGGACCTCGCCGCGCTCCTGACGGAACGGGACATCTTCCGGCACCGGGCAGGGGGCGGCGTGATCGATGACCCGGATATTTCGGCGCGGCTCGACGCGCTGCGCCGGCAAAGGACGGAGCGGACAGCAGATATGCCGGCTGATGCGTCGGCGGTCAGGGCGGTTGAGCGGACTTCCCGCCAGCTCCTGAAGCTTGTGCCAAAGTCGGCGCACGATGCCGGTGACGACAGGGCGGACAACGCGCTGATCGCGCGGCTGCTGCTTGCTGCCTATCCTGACCGCATCTGCAAGAGGCGCGATGAGGGCGGCCGCGTGTTCATTCACGTCCAGGGCCGGGGCGTGCGGCTGTCGCCGAACAGCGGCCTCGTGAGCAGCCCCTACATCGTAGCCACGGCCGTTGATGCCGGCGAAAAGGCCGAGGGCTTTGTCCATCTGGCCGCGCCCGTGAGCGAGGAACTGGTCCGGAGCGAATGCGGCGGGAGCATCACGAAGCTCCGGCGCGTGGAGTGGGACCGCAGAGAGAACCGGATCATCGCGGCGCAGGAAGAGCGGCTTGGCGCCCTGCTGCTGTCCAGCCGTCCCTTTGCGCCGACCGACGACGAGGCCGGGCCGATCCTGTGTGATGCGGTCCGCGCAGCGCCTGATCTGCTGAGCTTCGGCGCTGAGGCGCGCCAGTTCCAGGCCAGGGTTGCCCTGCTCCGGCGCGCTTTTCCCGAGGAGGCCTGGCCTGATATTTCTGACGAAACACTTCTCTCGCGGCCCGAAGACTGGCTGCTGCCATGGCTGGGAGGCCTGCGGAGCGCCGCCGATCTTGCCGGGCTGAAGCTGCTTCCCGCGCTCAAGGCCCGGCTCTCCCGCGAGCAGCTCCGGCAAGTCGAAGACCGCGCCCCGCTTGCGCTCACGGTCCCCAGCGGCAGCCGCATCGCCGTCGACTATACGGCTGGCGATCTGCCGGTGTTGGCCGTAAAACTGCAGGAGCTCTTCGGCCTTGCCGATACGCCGATGATCGCAGGCAACAGGATAAAGGTGCTGCTGCACCTGCTCTCGCCGGCGCGCAGGCCCGTGCAGGTGACCCAGGACCTGAAGGGGTTCTGGAACAGCGGATATATGCAGGTGAAAAAGGAATTGAAGGGCCGGTACCCGAAGCATCCCTGGCCTGATGACCCCTGGAAAGCCGTGCCGACGAAGCGGACAAAGCCCCGGGGGGAGTAAATTGAAATTGTCATAAAAGCATTTAAACACGGATGAACACGGACATAATTGGACGTGCAGAGGGCATGGCGCATGGAGCAGAGGGTTATAAACGCTATGCGCTTTGCTCTATGCTTCTTCACGTGTTCATCCATGGTTACACTTGCTCGTGTCAGGACAGCCGGTTCAGAACCGGACAAATAGCAGGACGGGACCATGACGACGAAAAAGAAGTTCTATGAAAAAGGCCTGCGCTTCAGCTGCCGGGGCTCGGGCAAGTGCTGCGCAACGCGGGGCAAGTACGCTTATGTCTATGCCTCCTTCAACGCCCGGAAGCGGATCGCCGCACTGCTGGGCATGTCGGAGCAGGCATTCAGGGCGCGCTTCACAAAGAAGTCAGAGGGCCGCTATCATCTGCACGACGGAGGAAAGGACTGCCCTTTTTTCCAGGAGCGGCGCTGCACCGTCTACGAGGCCCGGCCGCGCCAGTGCCGCACCTGGCCCTTCTGGCCCGAGAACATGAATGCGCGCGTGTGGGAAAAGGAGGTCCTGTCCTACTGTCCCGGCGCCGGAACCGGGAGGCTCTACACGGCCGAAGAGATCGAGGAGATATTGAAACGGGGCGGCGAGGTCAGGTGATCCCGGAAAAGGTGTT
>JBBIHD010000380.1:0-2066 GCA_037447195.1 Nitrospirota bacterium
GGTATTTCTTCAGCATCTTGAGCTGCCGTTTTTTGATCCGCTCCTTGTACTCGCCCTTCGGCGTTGAAAAGGCTGTTTCCGGATTCACAGGCAGGCCGAAGGTGTCCTCCTGCGGAATGACGGTGCTCATGGTCTCCCTCCTGACAGACAAGATTTTCTGTGCATGGTCCTTGCCGCAGCGGCAAAGAGCGCCGGCGATGCAGGCCACGCAGTCAATGATAAACGCATGGCCGCGCTTTGTCAATGCCCGTAATTTCTGCAGGAAGGAACATGGCCTGTCCATGGGGCAACCACTTTTACAGACAACACCCCAAAAAGAGGCCCCCTGAACAAGTGCGGGAGAATGCCCTCTATCGTTGCGAATGGGCCGATCAGATGCTATAATTGGCCCATGTTCATCCTTCGCCGCATATTCCTGATGCTGGTCCTCACCGCTTCCCTGCTGCCTGCGCACCGCGCCGACGCCGGCGAGCTGCGCGAGATCGTGCTGAGCGACGGCAGCGCCATGATCGCCGAGGTCCTGTCGCTGCAGAACGGACTGTATACGGTCAGATCAGCGGCCCTCGGCACGATAACGGTGCCCGAGGACAAGGTCCGGTCCATCAGGGCCCTGTCGGCACCGGGCGCTGTACCGGGAAGCAGCACATCATCGCCGGCCCTTTCCGCAGCGCCCGGTCAGGTCGGGTCGCTCCAGAAGCAGATGCTGGACAGCGAAGAGATCATGGACCTGATCAGGTCCCTCCAGGATGATCCGGATTTCCAGAAGGCCCTGAAGGACCCTGCTGTCATGGAGGCCGTGGGAAAAGGCGACATCGCGTCGCTCATGGCCAATCCGGCCTTCATGAAGCTCCTGAACAACGCGACCGTCGGGGAGATCCGGAAAAAGGTCCAGAAATAGCCCCGTTCCCTGCTTCCCCGACCATAAACTCCCGGGAAAAACAGGACGTTCCCAAAAATGTGATGCGTGCAAGGCCCGCAGCCCCTGAGCGACAGTCGCACCCGGAGCGTGCTGCGCAACGCTTCGACCTGAAGATGCTTCAGGAATATGAGGGATCGTACTGTTCTGCCGACAATAAACCGGCACGCATCAGCGACGGAGTGACGGGGCTGCAGCCAGAAAACACCCTTTCCTTTTCCTGCCGCCTGCAGCTTGCCGGCTTTGCCCAGGCAGCTCCGATCAGCAAGCGAATTTGGGGGATTGTCCCCGGGAAAAGCAGTTGACAGCCGCGCCGAATCCCGCTACTATCTGACACGCCTCTTCTTCCCCCATCACTGGAACAGAAGGACCGCAGATGCCTATTACCTACAAGGATGCCGGCGTTGACATCGACGCAGGCGACCTCTTCGTCAAGAAGATCAAACCCTTTGTAAAATCCACCTTCCGGCCCGAGGTGATGACCCATATCGGCGGGTTCGGCGGCCTCTTTGCCCTCAAAAAATACCGCGAACCCGTGCTCGTATCAGGCACCGACGGCGTGGGCACCAAGCTCAAGATCGCTTTCCTGACGGGAAAGCATGACACCATCGGCATCGACCTCGTGGCCATGTGCGTGAACGACATCATCGTCCAGGGGGCCGAGCCGCTCTTCTTCCTCGACTATTTCGCCACGGGAAAGCTGAAGCCCGCTGAACACGCCGGCATTGTCAAGGGGATCGCAACCGGCTGCCGCCAGGCAGGGTGCGCCCTCATCGGCGGCGAGACAGCCGAGATGCCGTCCTTCTATGGCGAAGATGAATACGACCTTGCGGGGTTCGCCGTGGGTGTCGTGGAAAAAAAGCGGATCATCGACGGCTCCAGAATACGGCCCGGCAATGCGCTCATCGGCCTTGCTTCGTCAGGCCTGCACAGCAACGGCTACTCGCTGGCCCGCAAGGCCCTGCTCGAAGCGGCAGGATACTCGGTGAAGGATGTGCTGCCTGAACTTCGGCGGCCCCTCGGCGAGGCCCTGCTCACTCCCACGCGGATCTACGCGCGAACGGCCATGGCCCTGCAGAAGGAGTTCGCCATCCTCGGCATGGCCCATATCACCGGCGGCGGCATCACCGAGAACACGCCCCGTATGCTG
>JBBIHD010000381.1:0-2040 GCA_037447195.1 Nitrospirota bacterium
GTTTGATATGATTAACCACGAGATTGCTTCGCTTTGCTCGCAAAGGCAGTTATATATCCGGCAGGCGAGGCAAGGAAGGAAGCCGAGGGAGGGTGGCATGAGCGAATCGGGTGAACGGAACACCTGTCTTGCTTTCTCGCTCGACAGCGAGGACTCAATTCTCAAGAAGACCGACGGCAGCGAGATCCCTTTCACCCGCGCGGTGTTGACCCTGCGCAATGCCTGCGCGGGAGAGATCAGCGATGTTCAGCTGCATGCCGAGCTCGGCCAGGAAGGCGGGACTGCGCAGGATGTCTCGCATGCACTGGCAAGTCCTGACGCAGCGTCCATTGCGCCCGGCGGGAGCGCGCGTTGGGACGTGTACGACATGCTTCTCCCGGCCCACCAGGGCATTTCGAGCAAGGTCCATATGTTCGGCCATCGGGCCATCCTGAACTGGAACTTCGAGCTCTCGGTCCGGGCTGAATATCGCGTTGCGGGCTCCGGCGCGGAAAGAACATCCCCGTCCCGGTGGAACCTGCGATGGAACATCCCGGACCCGGCTGCCGGCGCGGTTCAGCTCGCGGTCGAGAAGAAGGACTGACAGGCGCCAGAGATATCATCGGGGAAGGATGCACTCCGGAATGGTCGCCCATGACGCGCCTCGTCCTGAACCAGGACACCGGCGGCGCCGTCAGGGGCCGGGCCGCGTGGACCTCTTCTGGGGCCAGGGGCGGGAGGCGGAGCTTTCGGCGGGGAACATGAAGCAGGAGGGGAAGCTCTTCTTCCTCGTGCTGAAGCAGCGGTCGTGAGTTTGCAGGTTGGGCAATGATTCACCTTGCCCAACAACGTAGCATAACGAATTTGCTGGGCTTCACGTGAAGCGCTCAGCCTGACCTGCAGCTCCTCCTTCCGCCTGTCCGCAAAGGTATGCGGGGTGGTTATGCACTCCATTGACATTCAATGAATTACACTGTAGTATATAAACACGCAATAAGTGTTTATCATCACTCTGCAAGGGGGCGGTCATGCCGACTGTACAAAAAAGCCTGCGGTTGTCCGATGCGGTCGTCCGCGAGATCAACGAGATGGCCAAAAGCGCCAAGCGGGACTTTACCGCGGTCGCGAACGACCTCCTGGAGGAGGCGATCCGCTCGCACCGCTGTCCGGGGGTCGTTTTTTCCGAGGGCGTGAGCGGCAGGCGGGCGAGGATCGCGGGAACCGGCATCGAGGTGTGGGAGGTCGTATCCGCATACCGGGGCGTGGACAACAGTCTCAAGCGCCTCAAGCAGGCGTATCCGTGGCTGACCGAGCAGCAGATCAAGGCGGCGCTGGGCTACTATGAACTGTATCCGGAAGAGAGCGACGCGCTCATCGCGGAAAACGAGGCGTGGTCGCCCGAGAAGCTCAAACAGCGATATCCCTTTCTCGCGGCTGGCAAGCCGTGATCAAATACTACCTCGATGAGGACCTGAGCCCGGTCGTCGCCGAACTGCTGCGCAAGGACGGCGTTGACGCCCTCAGCGCGCATGAGGCGGGCATGCTTCAGGCCGGCGACCGGGAGCAATTGGAGTTCGCCGTTTCCCAAAAGCGCTGCATGGTGACGAGGAATCGGAACGATTTCATCCGGCTGACGGTCCAGTTCTTCAACGAACACCGGCCGCATCACGGCCTCCTTGTCATTCCGTATTCCTATCCCGGCGACAGGTTCAGCAAGATGGCGGCTGCTCTCAGGAACTACGCAAGGAGCCATCCTGAGGGGATGCCGCATTACCATGTCGATTTTCTCTGAAGGAGACTGACCGACCGCTGTCAGTGTAGGGTGTTATGCTCCCTGCATGGACAGGAAAACGGATAAGGCGGAGAAGTGCAAGGCGTGCTATTGGATCGCCGGCTGCATGCTGACACCTGGGATGGCGAAGGATTGCAGTGGGCCGTTCAATGATGAAGATGCACGCCGAAAATTCATTCACGAGTTGTTCAAGAAGAAATAGGCACACCTTATGACGATCCGGATACAGGAACCAGGCTTAGCAGACAAGATACTTGCTCTTTTCGGCA
>JBBIHD010000382.1:0-2028 GCA_037447195.1 Nitrospirota bacterium
TGTCGGCGTCTTTTTGCGCGGGCCGGTGATCTTCTTCCACAGCGCTTTCATGCCCGTTTCTTCCTTGCTCGCGGCGCGGAAGTGCTTCAGCTCCCACCGGGTGATCACGCCGCCCGTCGTATTGACCACGGCCCGCACCAGGTCCGTCTCGACCACGATGTCCCTGCCCCTGGGCGCTGGTGAGAACCGCAGTGAAGCCGTGTCGAGCGCCGGCTCCGGGGCAACAGTCTTCTTTTCAGCGGCCGCAGGAGCCGGCGCGGCAGGAGGCTGCTGCGGCGGGGGCGCAGGCGCAAAAAAGCGCACGTAGATAAGGAACACCATAAACGACAAGGCCAGAGCAAGAATGAACCTTCGAGTTTCCATGGATCCTCCGAAGAATTATTTTACAGGATCGTATCCGCCCGGGTGGAAGGGGTGGCACTTCAGTATCCGCACAGCCGTCATCCAGAGGGCCCGCAGGGCGCTTTTGGTCTGGAAGGCCTGCAGGGCATATTCTGAACAGGTCGGCACGAACCTGCAGGACGGGGGAAGAAGCGGCGACAGCCGGCGACGGTAGAGGCGGATCAGAAAGAGAAAGACTGATTTCATGACAGGCTGCCTTCCGGCCGCGCGCTGCGCAGCACCGTACGCTGCAGGACGGCCGTTACGATCCGGAGGAGCTCTTCATGGCCTGCAGCGGCGATCTGCTGCCTCGCCACAAAGACCAGGTCGTACCCCTGGGAGCTGTTACGAAGCGTCCTGCTGATGCAGTCGCGCAGGCGCCGGCGCAGCCTGTTCCGGTGTACGGCATTGCCCAGCTTCTTGCCGACTGACAGGCCCACCCTGAACCGGCCTGCCTCGTTGGGGGCATAAAAAAGAGAAAGACCGTCATAGGACAGTCTTTTCCCTTTCATTGCCGCGGTGAAGTCCCTGTTTTTTCGCAGCCGCTCATCCTTGCGGTACCGGTACGGCATGCTTCGTCCGTCCGTTAGACCGAGAGCCGCTTCCTGCCCTTGGCCCGCCTGCGGTTGATGGTCTTCCTGCCGCCTGCCGTGCTCATGCGTTCGCGGAAGCCCTGCTTCCGTTTCTGTTTGAGCTTGCTCTTTTGCGCTGTGGTGACCGACATCTCGTTACTCCTTACCCTGTATTTGCAGACAAAGGCGTATTATAAGCAAATAGCCGAATAAGTCAAGCAAAAAACGGGGTTTTTTCGCCCTCGGGACCAGCGGGTCTGCGGATATAAGCGGGGTTCGTACAGGAGCACGGGCACCACGATCCTGGACGATGGAGATGCGATTTGTTGCATACTGCGCATGCAGGGAAAATACATAATTAGTCGTATTGACTCGGAGGGGCCGCAGGGATAGACTTTACATTGTAATTATTCTAATACAGAAGGCTTTCGTTCCTGAAGAGCCGAATCCACATTTTAAATGACAGTATAACGCGCCATTACGGGACGAGGTTTGACTTTTACCGAATGCGTCATGAGGTCTGCCCGGCCAGAAGCGGCTTTTCCTTTTTTCAATTCTTTTCCCAAAGGAGGATTCTGTATGAAGATGAAGCGCGTAGTGTTGTGGACTCTTGCGGTGCTATGCACATCGGCTGTAGGGATATCCTACGCGGCAACCATTGTGCCGAACGAGATCCAGCAGCCCGGAACGCAGCAGCGGGAAGTGGGCAACCTGGAAACGCCGGACAAATGCGACAACTGCCACGGCGGCTACAACAAGGCCGTGGAGCCCGCCTTCAACTGGCGCGGCAGCATGATGGCGAACGCCGGGCGGGACCCGATCTTCTGGGCAACCCTGGCCGTTGCCGAGCAGGATTTTGACGGAGCAGGCGATCTCTGCATCCGCTGCCACAGCACGGGCGGCTGGTATGCGGGACGCTCCGTTCCCACCGACGGCTCAGCTCTGGCCGCGGGCGACGCTGACGGCATCGAGTGCGATTCCTGCCATAAAATGACCAATACGGACAATTCGGAGCATATCGGGGTGATGGTTCCGCCATTCATCGCCAATGACAGGAAGACGCCGGCGACAGGCT
>JBBIHD010000383.1:0-6516 GCA_037447195.1 Nitrospirota bacterium
TATCGCGCCAAGCGTTATGCGCTATGCTCTGCGTGAAGTACGAGGATGAATGAAGAAAATTCGCGTCATGGTCGTTGACGATTCGGCGCTGATGCGCAAGCTGATCAGCGACATCCTGTCGAAGGATCCGGCCATCGAAGTGGTGACCACGGCCATGGACGGCCTGTTCGCGCTCAAGAAGATCCCGCAGGTGAAGCCGGACGTGATCACCCTGGACCTGGACATGCCGCGCATGGACGGTCTGACCACGCTGCGGTATATCGTGCATGATCATCAGATACCCGTCATCCTCGTAAGCTCGCTCACCACGACGGGGGGCAACCTGACCCTGGAAGGGCTGGCCATCGGCGCTGTCGATTTCGTGACCAAGCCGGCAGATGCGATCTCTACCCATATTCAGGAGGTGGCCCGGGAGCTGATCCAGAAGGTGAAGATCGCCAGCACCGTGACCGTGGGCAGGGTCCCGCGCGCGGTCCTGCCGCCTCCGGCGCCCGACCAGGTCCCGGGAAAACGGCCCCGCGCCGAGGCGCTGACCAGGATCGTGGCCATCGGCATTTCCACGGGAGGACCGAACGCAATCAGCAGGATCCTTCCGCAGCTGCCAGAAGACTTCGGCGCCGCCATCCTGATCGTGCAGCACATGCCCGAGGGGTTCACCCACATGTTCGCCGGACGGCTGAACCAGTCCTGCAGGATACGGGTGAAGGAGGCGGGAGAGGGCGACCGCATCGAACAGGGCCTGGCGCTCATCGCGCCCGGCAACAGGCACCTGAAGGTCGCCAAGCTGAACGGACGGGGCGTCGCTGTCCTGTCGGCGAGTCCCGCCGTGAACGGCCACCGGCCGTCGGCGGACGTGCTGTTCGATTCCGTGTCGCAGGAGTTCGGCCGGGAGACCATCGGCCTGCTCATGACGGGCATGGGCGAGGACGGCGCCCGGGGACTGGGCCGCATCAGGGCGGCCGGCGGCCACACCCTTGCGCAGGACGAGGAAAGCAGTGTAGTATTCGGCATGCCGAAAGTGGCCATAGAGATGGGCCATGCCGACGAGATCGTGTCCCTTGACGAAATTCCCCAACGGCTCATATCGCTCGTGAAGGAGGTGAATGCCTGTGCAGGAAAAAGCGCTGGAGACCTTTAAATTTCTGGTGGTAGACGATTCGGAGTTCGCCCGGCGGGCCCTGATCAAGGTCCTGTCGCATATCGGCGGGACGCTGGCAGGCGAGGCCGTGTCCGGCCAGGACGCGGTCCAGAAATACAAGAACCTGCGGCCTGACCTCGTGTTCATGGACATCACCATGCCCGGCATGGAGGGCATCGACGCACTCGATGCGATCATGCACGAGGACCGCGCCGCCCGGGTCGTCATGGTATCGTCCCTGGGCCACAACGACCTGGTGAAGGACGCGCTGAAGAAGGGGGCAAAGCACTTCATCACCAAGCCCGTCCAGAACGTGCCCATGGCCGAGATCGTGCGGTTCGTGCTGACGCACTGAGCCGGCGGCAGGAGCGGCGCCGCCGGAAGATCGGCGGCGACCGACGGAGAACGACATGCGACTGGATTACCTGAACCCCATTGTTGATTCCGCCATTGCCGTACTGACGGAATGCACCGGCACGGCCGTTGAGCGTGGCGACATGAGCCTGAACCAGACCGCCTCGCCGACGAGGGACGTCGCCGCCATCATCGGCATGGCCGGGGAGGTGGAAGGGCGCGTCATCCTCGAGATGAGCCGTGATACGGCCCTGTCCATGGCCTCGCAGATGAACCAGCAGCAGCTGTCGGACCTGAGCCCGCTGGCCCTTGATACGCTGATGGAACTGACCAATATGATCGTGGCCCGGGGCGTCTCAGCGCTGAACGACAACGGCTTCACCTTCCGGCTGACGCCCCCCATGATCTTTACGGGCGCGAACCTCTGCTTCTTCAGCAACCTGAACATCGAGACCCTCGCCATTCCCCTCCAGATCAGCGCCGGAGAGGTCACCCTGAACGTGGCGCTCCGGATGAACGAGTTCTGATAGCGCCCCCGTAGGTCGGATATTCCTCAAGGGCTGTACCTTTTTTCTTCGCACAGATACCGGATTTGTCATTTCCTGCCTTCTTGTAACTTCGACCGCGCTATTTCCCGCAATGCGCCAATTCGTAAACCAATAATTCTGCTCAGAAGTCACGCGGTTCCTAACTATTTTATCAGGGACAAACTATATAAACTGGAATCCCGCGTCGATGTCGTGTCACTAAAGTTTCATTTAGCTTGACAGTAAGACAAAGTTATGATATTTGCATATTCATGCACGGAAGACAATATTTTTTAGGTCACA
Organism: Nitrospirota bacterium; assembly: GCA_037447195.1. GTDB lineage: Bacteria > Nitrospirota > UBA9217 > UBA9217 > UBA9217 > GWC2-57-13. The sequence goes on from JBBIHD010000383.1 coordinate 2,323, forward strand.
AGATGCAAGGTTGTTATTCGATCAATATAATGTATTGATTATCAGGGTGTTAAAAGCAGAGGTCAGAAGCAAAGAAAAATGGGCAAAAAAGTAACACTTCCGTAAGTTGTAAATCCTTATATTTCAGAGACATTCAAATTTGTTGCATGCTGATGCAGGAGTTCCTTAGGATTGTCTGTTAAGGGAGAGGGGAGTTTTTATGTCTCAAGCCGTAATGAATCTGGATCCGGTTCAGCGGGGAGCCGTATCGCGCCTCTCCTCCGTTGCCATGCTATTTTTTACCCTGTTTGTATCAGCAGTCCTCTCGGCCTGCAGCGGAAGCAGTAAGAGTTCCAGTGCACCACCCGCCAATGTGGGAGGCGGCTACACCCTGATGGCCTCGGGCGGCACGCTGAACGATGGGTCGGGAACAAAGGGGCTGGTAGTGCTTGCCACGCTCAGGGACAGTCAGGGTTGGGGCCCTTCTTTTCCCTGGACGATCAAGATAACAGGCCCCGGCATCTCATCATCTTCACCCCTGACGCTCTTGTATCAGGATTCCCGCATCGGCAGTTACATGAGTTGGGAATGGGCCGGTTTCGCGCCCCTTTCCGGCACCTACCGTGCAACAGCCACCAACCCCGACGGTACCATATCTATTTATTATGACTTCCAGGTCAGCACTACAAGCGCCCTCGCGCGGCCCGCGCCGTCCGTAAGCCCCTCAGGCGGCTATACGCTCTCCTGGCAGGCCATAGCCGGCGCAACGTCCTATTCCTATGAGGTCTTTCCGCCCGGCGGCGGCGTGAGCCTTTACGGCACTACTTCGACTACGTCCGTGACCCTGGGGCCCCTGACGACGAACGGCGATTATCTTGCCAGGGTCCGGGCCTATTCCACGGACCGATCAGCCCTGTCCGTCAGCAGCGCACCCTCTCCCGTGCTTGCGCCGCAGGAAAACGCCTCTGAATATACCTTCACGTTCCCGGTAGGGGGAGACCAGACATCGGGCAATTACAGCTTCACCGTTGCCGGGGGGGTCATGGACTACGGGCTGCGCGGACCGGGCGCCTCGCCGATCAACGGCCTGGCCATCTGGACGTCCATACTGAATACCACAACACCCAACCCGACGGCGCCGGCAGGCAACTGGAATATCCGGATCACGGACCCCAATGGAACGGTCTTGAACTATATCTATCCGGCAGGTAAACAACACTACGCCTACTGGTACTACAGCATCGTTCCCGTAGCAGGAACGTACACGGTGACCGCAACCTATGGGGCTGCATCGAGAACCGCCATGTTTACGCTGTCTGATATTTCTTCTCGCCTTGCCCCGCTTACCTACACGGAGATAAGCGCATCGATGAACGCCACCACAAAAGATATCACCATCACCTGGCCTGCCGTCACCAATGCCAGGTCCTATTATGTGAACCTCTGGGCCGATGTATGGAACAACACCACGAGACAGTTTGAATATAAAGAAGTCTGGCGGAGCTGGGTGTCTTCCACGAGCGTCACCATAGTAAAAAGCACCAGCGCCATCCCTGCAGGCCTTTCCTGCGATGTGTTCGTGACGGCCCATGAAATTAACATGACAACGTCAGCACCGCCGTCGCCGCTGCCGGCCAGGGCTGATATGTCGGAGAATTACTATTCTTATGTATTACCGTTCTTGACGCCGTGAATATGCTTTCTCTCCCCAGCGAGGGAGAGGATTGAGGTGAGGGGGCAACGCGGCGATTTATTGCCCCACGCGCTATGCTCCATACTCCATGCCCTATGCGGATTATTAGGAGGCTGCCATGTTTCGGAAATCGCTCATGATGAAATGGATGCCCTTTCTATTTGCCATTTCCGTGCTCATTTCCTGCGGTGGCGGAGGCGGAGGCGGCAGTGCTCCTCCGCCACCGCCTGACACGGAGCCACCCATCGTGTCAACCACCTCACCGTTGCCGAATGCTCTGCAGGTGCCTCGTGGCGCAACGATAAGCGCTACGTTCAGCGAACCCATGAATAATGCCACAATTACGTCGGCGACATTTTCTGTTGCGCCGAGCGCCGGAGGGTCGAGCATCACCGGTACGTTCAGTTTCAGCGGCGCAACCGCTACGTTCACTCCATCACAGCAGTTGACATTGAATACGGCATATATCGCTACCATTTCAACCGGCGTAAAGGACCTTGCAGGCAACGCGCTTCAGTCAAGCCATGTCTGGAGTTTTACGACGCAGGATAAAGCATGGGGCTCCGCCGCGCTGATCGAGAGCAGCGATGGTGATGTTAATTTACCGAAGGTGGCGATCGACAATACTGGCAACGCGATGGCTCTTTGGTATCAGTACGACAGTTCAGATGTCCGGTATAAAGTGTATGCAAATTATTACAGCGCGCAGTCAAAGGTGTGGAGTGGGCCGACGGTTATTGACAGCGGAAGCGGAAGCGCGATCATGCCGCATGTTGGAGTAGACGGCAGCGGCAATTTTATCGTCGTATGGATCCAGCTCGACGGATCCCATGAGAGCATCTATGCAAATCGCTATGTTCCAGGAACCGGATGGGGAACTGCCGCACTCATAGAAACGGGTGCCGGTAATGCATACGCGCCCCGGGTGGCTGTCAATGCAAGCGGCGTCGCTGTTGCCGTGTGGCATCAGTACGATAGTACTGGATTTCGAAACGATATTTATGCAAATCGCTACATTCCAGGCACCGGATGGGGAACGGCTGAACGTATAGAGACGGGCGATGGGGATGCCGAAAGCGCCCGCGTAGCTATCGACGTAAACGGAAATGCCGTGGCGGTCTGGAAACAAAGAAACGGCTCAGATTCATTTCATAGTATCTTTGCGAACCGCTACGCTGCAGGCAGCGGTTGGGGCTCCGCTCAGCTTCTTGAAGCTCTCGACTATGCAGTTGACGAGCCGGAAGTAGCGATAGACGGCAGCGGAAACGCAGTGGCCGTCTGGTATCAACGGGACGCGGCACTCGGGCCATATAAGATATGGGCTGCTCGCTACGCAGTCGGTAGCACCTGGGGCACTGCTCAGGCCATCAGTTCCGGCAGCGAGTCAGCTGCGACCCCGCGCGTAGGTATGGATGCGAGCGGCAACGCGCTGGTAGTGTGGTATCAATATCAGGGAGTGCCGACCAGTATTCTTGCAGCCCGCTACGTCGCCGGGACCGGTTGGTCATTGCCCGTTGCTATTGAATCCGGCTCAGGCACTGCATTTGACCCTGATATTGCGGTGAACAGCAGTGGTAATGCCGTGGCGGTCTGGAAACAACATGACTACACGACCTATAGCGTTTATGCCAATCAGTACACGGCGGGCAGCGGCTGGGGTACCGCGGGACTGATAGAAGCAATCGACTTTGAGGCGGATGATCCGGCTGTCGCGATCAATAACAGCGGCAGTGCCGTGGCCCTCTGGCGGCAGCGAAATAGCACAATCGTAACTACTTACCTTGATATCCGGGCCAATGTGTTGCAGTAGCCCTCGGCATGGAATGATCTGGTTTGCGCAGAAATGAACATTACCTGTTTCGATGCGGAAGTATGCTTAGTGAGAGTTGTGATGGTGCAGGCGGAAGGCTTCGGGATGTATTGTGAAAAGGGGAAATACACATTGATGTCATACTGATCGAGTAGCGTGGAAGGTCATGCTGCTGCGATCATACCAAGGAGGAATCAATGAGAGTGAAATCAGTTTGGAAGAGTTGGCTTGTTTTAGTATTTAGTGTGGCACTGACAGCGGCCTGCGGAGGCGGTGGAGGAGGAGGCGGGGGGGCAAGCACGCCGACAGCTCAGGGAAGCGTAGCGAACCCCGTTGTCCTCGCTCTTAACACGCCCTACCAGGGCAGCGTTGACCGGACTGCGAGTTATTATCGTGTCCCGGTTACTGCCGGGGCAACATACACAGTCAGTGTGACCGGCATGACAGACGATGTTGACCTCATGGTCTTTACAAGCAGCAATTATTCATCCGCGCTTGGATGCTGGTCGCTGAAAGACCTCACCGCTGACGAACAATGCAGTGCAACAGCGACCTCAACTGCCTTATATATCATGATCATCGGCAGCTATACGAATGCCGGCGCTTACTTTACGATCACGGTGACTCCGCCTCAGCCGCCGGCGAATGTTGCTGCTGTCCCAGGCTTCGGTTTGGCAACTATCACATGGCCAACAGTGAGCGGTGCGACGTC